>DASZJM010000061.1:0-14919 GCA_035948165.1 Candidatus Methylomirabilota bacterium | reverse complement strand
GCGTCGGGCAGGCGCAGCTCGAGCCAGCGGGTCCAGCCCACCAACATCGCCAGCACGCCGAGCGGGGCGTGGGTCACCTCGAGGAGGAACTCGTCCTTGAGGTTCTGGGAGGCGTGCGAGTGGGTCAGGAGCAGCGCGCCCCCGACCGCGCAGAGGAGCGGGAAGACGAATGCCGCGCGCCGCGAGCGCATGCGGCCGCTGCGGACCATCCACTCGAAGACCCCGAACGCCACCACGAGCAGCACGAAGATCCGGTGCTGGAGCACGGTGGCGATCAGCATGCCCTCCCAGAACCCCTCGGGGCCGAGCGGCCAGGAGCCCGGGTCGTTGCGCACGAACATGAAGAGGGCGAGCCCGAGGAAAACGAGCGGCCAGTGCCGGGCCCAGCGGGCCCGGCCGGTGGCGTACAGGATCGCGAGCAGGCCCATCAGCAGCACCAGCATGCCGGAGATGTGGTGGTTGAACTCCGACCACGCGCGGTCGGCGTCGTTGCGCGGAGCGCTCGGATCGTCGATCGGCATCTCGGCGAGCGAGGGCGTGTGGAGGCTCGGCAGCCGGGGCGTGAAGCGGGTGGCCACCTCCGAGAGCGTCGCCCGGTCGGCGGTCAGGTCGACGGCGGGCGGCAGCGAGGTGAGCGAGGCCGCCGCGAAGAGCACGGTCAGGCCCAGGCCGACCTCGACCTCCACGAAGCGTCGCAGGGTCGCCTGATCGGCGGCGGCGGAGCCGCCGTCCATCCGGCGGATCGCCCGCGAATTGAACGCGCCGAGGGCCAGCAGCCCGGTCAGGATCACGATCTTGGTCACGACCATGAGCCCGTAGGCGGTGCCGAAGAGCGCCGTGCTTCCCGGCGCGTAGTAGAGCGTGAGCCCCACGCCGGCCGCCACCAGGCCGATGACCGCGCCGACCGCGAGGTTCGAGAACCGCCGCAGCAGGGGCACCGGCCACGGCCGCTCCCGCCGGCCCACCGCGGCCGCGATCAGGTGCACGAGCCCGCCGATCCACACCGCGGCGGCGAGCTGATGGGCGCCGTCCAGCACGATCAGGATGCCGCGCGACTCGAGGCGGGCCGCCGCGTGGCTCGTCCACGGGGCCGCCACCGCCAGCGTGGCGGCGAGCAGGATGGCGGGCGGCAGCAGGCGCGACGGGAGCCCGTCGTCGGGACCGCGCCGGCGGAGCCCAAGGGCGCAGATCGCGAGGGCGGCGCCGGCCACCACGCGCACGAGGCTGATCTGCACGTAGAGCGTGCCGAGCGCGGCCCCCAGCGGCCAGGCCGCGTCGTGCAGGAGCACGAACAGCTCGATCCCGAGCGCGAGAGCCTGTCCCACCGCGAGAACCGCCGCGCCGGCCGCGATCAGGGTGAGCGAGCGCGGCAGCACCGGCGGATCGAAGCCGGGCCGGGTGGCGGACGCCCGCAGCGCGATCAGCACGAAGGCCACGCCACCGACCGCAGTCGCCTGCGCGGCGAGGATCAGGCCGCGCAGCAGGACGTCGAGGAAGCCCGCCACGTCAGGCGGCCTGCCGCCGCCGCGCGCCCCACCCCACCAGCAGCATGAAGATCGGCGTGCCCAGGGCGACCAGGGTCAGGAACCAGTGCGCCCGACCGAAGCACGCCAGCACCACGATCAGGTAGATGAAATCGCGGTTGGCCACCGCCTCGGCCAGCCGGCCGGTGGACGCGGTGGGCGCGCCCCCGCTGCGACGGGAGACCAGCACCGCGGCGGCGGCGGTGCCGGTCACCGCGAGGCCGCCCAGCACGAGCGGCCACGCCGCGTCGACGGCCAGGCTCCAGCCGATCGCCATGCAGGAGAAGACCGCCACGTGGACCAGGTTGTCGCCCCAGAAATCGAGCCGCGCGCCGCCGGGCGACTCCAGGAACTTGAGCCGGGCGAGCTCGCCGTCGCAGCCGTCGAGGATCGAGTGGGTCAGGAAGAGCAGACTACCCGCCACCTGCAGGAGCGGATCGCTCGAGAGGAAGAAGGGCGCGCCCAGCAGGCCCATCGCCAAGCTCACGAGGGTCATCGCGTTCGGGGTGATCGAGGTCCCCACCAGGCGGCGCGTGATCGCGAGCGAGATCCGCCGCTCGACGTGCCGGGACATGAAGCCCTCGGTGTCCTTGATCAGGCTCTGCAGCAGCCACGCCTCCGCGGCCCGCGGCCCGTCGGCGCCCACGAGCGGAAAGCGGCCGGCCGGATCGCCCGCGGCCGCGACGCGCGGACGGCGGCGGGCCAGCTCCTCGACCAGGGCCGGCCCCCCGTTCTCCGCCGAGCGCAGCAGCGCACCGCCCTCCACGCCCTCCACGGTGGCCGCCCCCGAGGGATCGACGGCGGGCGGGCCGGGCTCGAGCGGCATCTCGCGCAGGAGGCGGAGCCAGCGCGCCTGGGGCAGGACGTTGACCGGCAGGAGCACGAGCCGCCCGGGGGCGCGCGTGACCGGGTCGGCGCCGAGCAGGGCGGCACCGGTGCCGTCCAGCAGCCCGGGGCGGGAGCACGCGCGCGGGTGCACGAGCACTCGGTCGAAGCCGGCCCGCTCCGCGGCCAGCACGATGCGACGGAGCAGCGGCAGCCCCGCGATCATGGTCTCGGGCGGCGGCGCCTCCGCGCCCACCGGCGCGGGCAGCACCACCAGCACGCTCGGGGTGTCGAGCGCGGGCGCGGCCAGGACGCTCATCCCGCGGTCCCGGCGGGCACCGGGCTCGACGGGTGCCCGTGGAGGGCCACGCGCTCCCCGCCGCGCCGGCTCGACTCGCGCGCGAGGCACTCGATGGCCACGCAGACCGCGGCCTCGTCCAGGTTGGAGCTCGCGGCGCCTCCCTCCCCGGCCTCGAGGCGCCCGAGGAATTCCTCCGCGACCGCGCCGAACCAGTCGGGATGCTGCGAGCCGTCGGAGAGCGCGGGCGGGCAGGGCCGCCGCTCCGCGGTCCCGTCCCTGATCACCACCAGAGTGTCGTCCTCGATCTCGATGCGGCCGTCGGTGCCGATCACCCGGGCCCGGTTCTCGCGCGTGTCGGCGGCCCAGGTGAGCAGGACGTCGGCGACCGCCCGCTCGAAGTGGAGCCGCACCGTCGCGGTGTCCTCCACCGCGAAGCGATGATGCCGCCGCGTCTCGAGCCTCGCGCTCACCGCGGCGGGGGCCTCGCCGACCCAGCGCGGGATCACGTAAGAGACGTGCCAGCCGTGGTCGGTCAGCACGCCGCCGCCCGCGATCGCGGGATCAACGCGCCACGCGTCGCCGGCCACGGCCGCCGCGGGCTGGGTGCGCAAGGTCTGCCAGACCACCTCGCGGACCTGCCCGATCCGCCCGGCGCGGATCGCTGCGTCGGTCGCCCGCACGAGCGGCGCGTGGTGCCAGTTGTGCACGGTGTGGAGCACCACGCCGGCCGCGCGGGCGAGCCCGGCGAGGCGCGCGAGCTCGTCGGGGGCGCCGACCAGCGGCTTCTCACAGAGCACGTGCAGGCCGCGCGCGAGCGCCGCCTCGATGAGGGCCGCGTGGCTCGACGGCGGCGTGCAGATGTCGACGAAGTCGAGAGTCTCGCCGGCCAGCAGTGACTCGACCGAGTCGTGCCAGCGCGCGGCGGGCAGCTCGGTGCGGCACTCGGTCCGGCGCGCCGGGCTCGCGTCGGTGGCGGCCACGATCTCGCAGTCCCGCCGCGCCCGCCAGCCCGGCAGGTGGCCGTGCACCGCCACGTTGCCGAGGCCGACGAGGGCGCCCCGGCGGCGCCTAGTCTCGCCCATGACGTGGCAACACCACTGCGAGCGCCTCGTCCAGGATGGCCAGCCCCTCGCGCGCGAGGTCCTCGGTGATGAGCAGCGGCGGGTTGATCCGGATGGTGGGCGAGTAGGTCATCGCCACGAGCCCGCGCCGCAGGCACTCCTGGTAGAGATCGCGCGTGATCTCCTTGCCGATCGGCTTGCGGGTCACCCGGTCCTCCACCAGCTCGATGCCGAGCAGGAGGCCGCGGCCGCGCACCTCGCCGATGGTGCGGTACTTCTCCTTGAGCCGCTCGAGCTCCCCGAGCATGATCGCCCCCACCCGGTCCGCGTTCTTGACCAGGTCTTCGTTGAGGATGACCTCGAGCGCGGCGAGCCCCGCCGCGGAGGCGAGCGGGTTGCCGCCGTAGCTGGACGAGCTGAAGCTCGGGTTCGACCAGGGCTTGGCCGCGGTCAGCTTGTCGGTGGAGACCACGCCGGCGAGCGGAAAGCCACCACCCACGCCCTTGCCCACCGTCATGATGTCGGGCACCACGCCCTCGTGGGCCGCGCCCCACATGGCGCCGGTACGACCGAAGCCGGTGATCATCTCGTCGGCGAAGAGCAGGGCTCCGTGGTCGCGGGCCACCGACTGGATGGCGCGGAGGAACCCGTCGGGCGGGATCACGTTACCCGCGGTGCCCTGGATCGGCTCCACGATGATCGCGGCGATCTCGCCCCCGGTCTGGAAGCGGATGACGTCGCGCACGTACTCCGCGCACGCGATGCCGCAGTCCGGGTAGCGCAGGCGCAGCGGACAGCGGTAGCAGTCCGCGTAGGGCGTCGAGTACTGGCCGGGCAGGAACGGCCCCTGGTGGTGCTTGAAGTCGCTGCCGAGCAGACCCAGCACCCCGCCGGTCTTGCCGTGGAAGCCGCCCCAGAACCCGACCACCTCGTCGCGCCCGGTCGCGGCCTTGGCCAGGCGCAGCCCGGCCTCCACCGCCTCCGCGCCGCCGGAGAAGAGCTGGATGCGGGTGAGGCCTTCCGGCGTCACCTTCGCCATCAGCTCGAGGAAGCGCGCGCGGGTCTCGGTGGTGAAGCTGCCGAAGGTGAGGCGCTCCGCCTGGCGCTTGAGGGCCTCGACGTAGTGCGGGTGGCAGTGGCCGATGCTGCCCACCGCGATCCCCGCGATGAAGTCGATGTACTCGTTGCCGTCCTCGTCCCACAACCGGCTGCCGCTGCCGCGGGCCATGGCCAGCCCCGAGTAGAGGGCGAAGGACTGATAGCCGGGCGCGATGTGGCGCGCCTCGCGGGCCACGATCTCGCGCGACCGGGGGCCTGGCTCGCGCGGCACGGTCACTGTCCGGCTCCCGGCCCGGCTCCCGCCGCCCGCGGGCCGAAGCGCAGGGCCAGGTACGCGGCGATCACCGGCGCGGCCTCGTCCCGGTAGAGCGCGAAGCTCGGCCACGCGTTGACGTCGAGGAGGACGAGCCCGCCGTCGGCGGAGGCGATCGCGTCGCCGCCGTAGACCTCGAGCCCGAGCGCGGTGGCGGCCGCGCGCACCAGGCGGGCCAGCCGGGCCGGGTCGAACGGATGGCCGGCCACCCGCTGGTCCCGGTGGTAGAACCAGCGGAACCACGCGGGCCCGCCGTCGGTGCCGCCGCCCGCGCCCACCCCGTAGAACTTGATCAGGTCGCCCTCGACCGGCGGCTGGAGCACCGCGCGCTCGAAGCCGCGCGCGGCGAGGGCGGCGAGGGCCGCCGCCGCCTCGTCGCGCGTGCGGGCGAAGACGACGTCGCCCTCCTGGGTGTTGTGCACGTCGGGCCGCTTCACCCAGATCGGCGCGCGCAGGCCCGCCTCGTCGCCCTGGGCGCTCACCACGCGGCTCTCGATGAACGGCACGTTGGCCTCACGGAGCTGGGCGATCATGCGCTCGCGATAGGTGTTGAGCACCGCGAGCGGAGCGTTGACCTGTCGCACCCCGCGCTCCTGCCAGGCGAGCAGCACGCGCAGCGCCTCCATGCGCTCGCACATGAGGAAGATCCCGTCGGGCGGCGTCTCGGCGGCGGTCAGGTCCTCGGGCGCCCGCAGCTCCACCTGCACCCCCAGGCCCTCCAGGTGCTTGCCGGTCAGGCGCAGGATCTCCGCGTCGTCGCTCTCGCGTCCGGGCGAGTGCTCCCGCTCTCGAAACAGGCCCCAGTACGTCCGCTCGCTCACCCCGCTCCTCCTCTCGCGCATGCGCGCCGTTCGCCTCGCGCGAGCGCTTCCGCGGTCGCCACGTCCAGTCCCCGGTCCACGTCCACCACCGTCTCGATGATCTCGCCGTAGAGCGGCTCGCCGCTCCCGTGCAGCCACGCGAGGTAGTCGCGCAGCCGCCCGAGTGGCGGGGCGGCCGCGACCCGTCGCGCCCGCGCCGAGACACGATACACCCCCGCGGTGACCAGGCCGCCGCCCGGCTCGCCGATCGCGTCCACCCGCCCGTCCGCGCCGAGCGTCACCCACAGCGGCTTCTCGTCGTCGACCAGCGGCGTCACCGCGAGCACGGTGGCCTCGTCGGGCCGCGCGGCGGCCTGCCGGGCGAACCGCGCGAAGTCCTCCGGCGCGCACCACGCGTCCACCGTGGACACGAGCATCGGCCCCTCGGGCCCCCGCGCGGTCACCTCGCGGAAGCTCTCCAGCGAGGAGGCGGTGGTCTTCACGATGAACTCGACGTCGAGGTCCGGGCGTCGAGCCCGCACCCATTGGATGCAGTCGAGCTCCTCCTCGTTCACGATGATCGTGATCGCGGTGATCCCGGCTGTCGTGAAATTGCGCAGGACCGCGCCGATGAGCGGCAGTCCCGCGACCTCCACGAGCGGCTTGGCGACCCGCCAGCCGTCCGCGCGCAGGCGGCTCCCCGCGCCCGCTGCGATGATGCCTCCCCGGGCCGGTGCCGCCATCAGAGCAGCAATGCCTCCACGTCCGCCAGCGAACGGATCATCGCGTCGCCTGGGCAACACGGCCCATCGAGCGGCGCGGGCTCTCCGGTCAGCCAGATGTGCCGCATGCCGAGCGCCCGCGCGCCCGCCATGTCCCGGGTCGCCGAATCGCCCACGAATGTGGCGTCCGCGGGGGCCACCCCGAGCCGCTCCAGCGCCGTCCAGAAGATGCGCGGATCGGGCTTCGAGCATCCCACTTGCTCGGAGTCGACGATGACGCCAAAGAACGGCAGAATCGCTACATTATGGCACACGGTATCGAGGTTGCCATAGAAGTTGGACACCACGCCGAGGCGATAGCGCGGCCGCAGCCGCTCGAGCAGCGCCTGGTTGCGGCGCAGGTGCCGGTGCGCGTCGGCGAGGAAGCGCCCGGCCACGCGCTCGATCGCGGCCGCGTCGCGGACGTCGAGACCGCGGGCGAGGCCCGCGGTGAGGCGCCGCACCGTGTCCTCGAACGAGAGGGTGCGCGGGATCGCGCCGACGAGGGCGTCGTCGGCCGCGTAGAACACGGGGTCGAACGCGGCGCGCGAGCCCGCCACGCCCTCCGCGTCCCACAGGCGAAAGAAGCGCTCTTTCCAGGTGAGCCCGTCGGCGTCGAGCGTGCCGCCGAAGTCGAGCAGCACCGCGCGCGGTCGATCAGGCAGGCGCCACCTCCACCGCCGCGTCGAAGGCGGCCTGGCCCGCCGAGAAGCCGAACACGTCGACCGCGCCGTCCGGCAGGCACGCCTCGCCGGCGGTGAGCCGGTTCAGGCCGTCCCAGCCGTCGCGCATCCACACGGTTTGCGCGGGCACCCGGTCGGTGACGCGCGCGCGCGCCGCCATCTCCCCGCGCTGGTTGAACACGCGGATGCGCGCGCCGTCGCCGACCCCGCGCGCGCCCGCGTCGGCGGGCGAGATCCACAGCACCGGCTCCGGCTCGAGCGCGGCCAGCGAGGGCAGCGCCTGCCCGTGGTCGTAGAAGCCGTGGAAGTGCGCGAGGGTCCGCCCCTGGCGCAGCACGAGGGGATACGACGACGCGGGCAGCGGCTCGTACACCGGCAGCGGAGGCAGGCCGAGCTCGCGCGCGCGCGACGAGTAGAGCTCGACCTTCCCCGACGGGGTGGGAAAGACGAGGTCCGGATGGCCCACGTGGGAGACCCGGAGCGCGCGCATGCCGCCCTCCGCGCGCAGCGCGGCCACCGTGGCGTGGCCGGTGGCGGGATGATCGAGGATGGCGTCGATGGGGCCCGCCTCGCTCGCCCACGGAAAGAAGTCGGCGATCTCGAGCCGCCGCGCGAGGTCGCGCAGCACGCGCGGCCCGTTGCGCGCTTCCCCCGCCGGCGGCAGGGCGGGCTCCATCAGGTAGAGGTGGGTGTTGGTGGCCTTGCAGCCCAGCTCCTCGACCCACGCGGTGCCGGGCAGCACCACGTCCGCGAAGCGGCGGGCGGTGTCGTTGAGGAAGAGATCGTGGGTGACGATCAGGTCCGTCCCCGCGAGCGCGCGCTCCACCCGCCCGCTATCCGCGAACGAGGAAAGCAGGTCGGTGCCGAAGAGGAGGAGCGCGCGCACGTGACCGCTCTCGAGGGCCTCGGTGATGCGCGGCATCTGGTTCGGCACGTACCGGCCGGGCGGCCGCCGGCCCGCCTCCGCGATGTCGGCCAGGCCGTGGCCGTGCCCCTTGCTGCCGTGCCGCGGCCCGAGGCCGCCGCCCGCGATGCCCAGGTTGCCGGTGAGGGCGGGCAGGCACGCGACCGCCCGCGCGCCCTGCCAGCCGTTGGCGCCCTTGTGCATGCTCGAGCCGCCGAGCACGATCATGGCGGGCCGGCTCGCCGCGTAGCGCCGGGCGAGGGCCGCGATCGCGCCCGCGTCGACGCCGGTCACCGCGGCGGCCCACTCGGGAGTGTGGGGCGCGACGTGGGCGGCGAGCGCGTCGAAACCGACGGTGTGCCGCGCCACGAACTCGCGGTCGTGGAGGCCCTCCGCGATCAGCACGTGCATGATTCCGAGCGCGAGGGCCGCGTCGGTGCCGGGTCGCAGGAGCAGCACCTCGTCGGACTGGGCCGCCGCCTCGGTGCGCCGCACGTCGATGGTGACCACGTGCGCGCCGCGGCGGCGAGCCTCCACCAGGTACCGCGCGGTGTTCGGCTGGCTCGCGAGGTTAGCCCCCCACAGCACGATCAGGTTCGCGTGGGCCCCCATGTCCTCCTTGGTGTTGGTCTCGAGCGGCCCGGTGAGGCCGATGCCGAAGCCGCCGAGCCCCCAGCAGATCATGGTGGGCGCCCACCACTGGCAGCCCCAGAGGTTGGCGAAGCGGCGCAGCAGCTCCGAGTTCACGCGGACGCCGTAGTTGGTGGCGAAGAAGCCGTGGCCCGACCAGAGGCCGACCGCCTCGCGCCCCACCGCCCGCATGCTGCCGACGATGCGGTCGAGCGCCTCGTTCCAGCCGACTTCCCGCAGCGGCCCGTCCCGGCGATCGCGCATGAGCGGCTGGAGCAGGCGCTTCGGGTTGTCCAGGATCTCGCGCGAGGCCCGTCCGCGCACACACAGGAACCCGCGGCTGTCCGGGTTGTCGGGATCGCCCGCGACCTCCACCAGGCGCCCGTCCTCGACGGTGACGAGCATGCCGCAGAGGGTGGGATGGCAGTTCATCGGGCACATCGTGCGGACCACGCGGCGCGCGGTCGGGTCGCGGTGCTCGGCCATGCCTCGATCTCCCTGGTGGCGCGCGCCCGAGGGCACGCCGCGCCCCGCTCTCAGGCCTGGGCCGCCCGCTCCACCCAGCCGGCCACCGTGGCCAGGGCGTCGTCGAGCTTGGATGGGTCCTTGCCGCCGGCCTGGGCCAGATCCGGCCGCCCGCCGCCGCCGCCGCCCACCACCTTGGCGACCTCCTGCACGAGCCGCCCGGCCGGGAAGCGCTTCATGAGGTCCTTCGACACCGCCGCGACGAGGCTCACCTTGCCGTCGACGGCGCTGCCGAGCACGATCACCCCCGACGGCAGCCGGTCCCGCAGGGTGTCCATCACCGAGCGCAGCCCGTCGGGGTCGAGCCCGTCGAGGCGCGCGGCCAGCACCGGCACTCCCGCGACTTGGCGCGCGGAGGTCACGAGGTCCTGCGCCTGGCCGCGGGCGAGCTTCGACTCGAGCTGGGCCAGCTGCTTCTCGAGGCGCTTCTGGTCCTCGAGCAGCGCGGCGAGGCGGCGCGGCAGCTCGAGCGGCGGGATCTTGAGCAGGCCCGCCGACTCGCGGAGCGCCGCCTCCTCGCGGCCCACGTGGGCGAGTGCGGGCGCGCCGGTGACCGCCTCGATGCGTCGCACCCCGGAGGCCACCGCGCCCTCGTTGGTGACCTTGAAGAGGCCAATCTGTCCGGTGGCGTCGAGGTGTGTGCCGCCGCAGAGCTCGGTCGAGAAGTCACCGATGCGGATGACCCGCACCCGGTCGCCGTACTTCTCGCCGAAGAGGGCCATCGCGCCGCTCTTGAGCGCCTCCTGCAGGTCCATCTCGGCCGGGCTCACCACGATGTTGGCCTGCACCTGCTCGTTGACCAGGCCCTCGACGTCCTCCACCTCGCGGTCCTTGACCGACGCGCCGTGGGAGAAGTCGAAGCGCAGGTGGTCGGGCGCCACCAGCGAGCCGGCCTGGGCGACGTGCGTGCCGAGCACCTTGCGGAGGGCCGCGTGCAGCAGGTGGGTGCCGGTGTGGTGCTGGCGCAGCCCCTGCCGTCGCTGCGACTCCACGCTCACCGCCACCTCCTCCCCTTCCCGGAGGTGCCCCTGGGTGACCGCCACCCGGTGCACGATGAGCTGGCTGCCGCGATAATAGGTGTCCTCGATGGTGCCCTGCCCCTCGCGCCCCGCCATCAGGCCGGTGTCGCCCTGCTGGCCGCCCGACTCCGCGTAGGCGGGCGTGCGGTCGAGGATGATCTCGACAGTCTCGCCCTGTCGCGCCTCGCGCCGACGCTGCCCGTCGCGGACCATGGCGAGGACGCGCGCCGGCGCGGCGAGCGAGCCGTAGCCGAGGAACTGGGGCTTGGCGAGCTCGCGGGAGAGTTGCTGGTAGATCGCCACCGTCGGATCGCCGGTGTCGCCGGCGCCGAACGAGGCCCCCGCGCGGGCGCGCTCGCGCTGCGCTTCCATCTCGGCGTCGAACGTCCGCTGGGTCGCCTCGTTCACGGTGAAGCCCGCGTCCTGCAAAACCTCCTGGGCCAGGTCGAACGGGAAGCCGTGGGTGTCGTAGAGGGTGAACAGGAAGCGGCCGTCCACCACCCGGCTCGCGTCGCCCCGATGGGCCTCCACGTACTCGCGGATCTTGGCGGTGCCGAGGTCGAGCGTCTCCGCGAAGCGCTCCTCCTCCTGGCGCACCGTCTCGGCCACCCGCGCCTGCGCGTCGCGGATCTCCGGGTAGGCGTCGCCCATCACCGTCACCACGGTGGCGGTCATGTCCCAGAGGAAGGGCGCCTCGAGCCCGAGCATCCGGCCGTGGCGCATGGCCCGCCGCATGATCCGCCGCAGCACGTAGCCGCGCCACTCGTTGGACGGCGTCACCCCGTCGGTGATGAGAAACGCGGCGGTGCGCGCGTGGTCGGCGATGACCCGCATCGAGACGTCGGCGTCCTCGTCGCGGCCGTAGGTCTTGCCGCAGAGCGCCTCCACCCGCGTGATCAGCGGCCGAAACAGGTCGGTGTCGTAGCTCGACTGCTTGCCCTGCAGCACCGCGGCCACCCGCTCGAGCCCCATGCCGGTGTCGATCGAGGGCTTCGGCAGCGGCGTCATCGCGCCGCTCGCGTCGCGGTTGAACTGCATGAACACCTGGTTCCAGATCTCGAGCCAGCGATCGCAGTCGCACGCCGGGCCCAGGCACGCCCGCCCGGCCTGCTCCTCCGCGCACGGCAGGTGATCGCCCTGGTGGAAGTGGACCTCCGAGCAGGGCCCGCACGGGCCGGTGTCGCCCATGGCCCAGAAGTTGTCCTCCTCGCCCAGCCGAAGGATGCGGTCCTCGCCGAGGCCGGCCACCGACTTCCAGAGCGCGAACGCGGCGTCGTCGTCGGTGAAGACGGTGGCCTTCAGCCGATCCTTGGGCAGCCCGAACTCCTCGGTGAGCAGCTCCCAGCAAAAGCGGATCGCGTCTTCCTTGAAGTAGTCGCCGAACGAGAAGTTGCCCAGCATCTCGAAGAACGTGTGGTGGCGGGCGGTCCGGCCCACGTTCTCGAGGTCGTTGTGCTTGCCCCCCGCCCGCACGCACTTCTGGGCGGTGGTGGCCCGGACGTACTCCCGCCGCTCGTCGCCCAGGAAGACCGACTTGAACTGCACCATGCCCGCGTTAGTGAACAGGAGGGTGGGGTCCTGGGCCGGGACGAGGGGGGACGAGCGCACCACGGTGTGCCCGCGGCGGCGGAAATATTCGAGGAATCGTGTACGAATCTCGCTCCCGGTCATAGGAGCGGTATTATACGCCGCCGTCGTCCTCCTCGGCGGCCGGGAGGTCGCCGGCTTGCTCGGCCAGCAGCGTGCGCACCGCCTGGCGCACCGCCGACGCCGGATAGCCGCGCCGGAGCAGGTAGTCGGCGAGGCGCGGGGCCGCGCGGGCCCTCGAGCCCCGCAAGAGCCCGGGCAGGCGCCGGCGCGCCGCCTCCAGGGCCCGGTCGGACTCGCCGACCTCCTCGAAGGCGGCCGCGATCGCCGCGTCCGCCATCTCGCGCGGGATCCCCTTGGCCGCGAGCTCCTGGCGGAGCCGGCGGCTGCCGATGCGTCGCCCGCGGGCCCGCGCTTCGGCCCACCAGCGCGCGAAGGCCTGGTCGTCGACGTAACCGCGGGTGGTGAGATCGGCCACGACGGCCTGGGCCACGTCGGGGGGCGCGCCGCGGCGGCGAAGGCGGCGGGTCAGCTCCCGCCCGCTCCAGGATTTGCGGGCGAGCAGATCGAAGGCCGCCAGTCTGGCGGCCTTCTCGTCGAGCGTCGGCTGCGGGCGGGGCTCCCCGGGACGGCGGGTGCGGCGCCCCGGCACCGCGCCCTACGCCCGCTTGACGAAGGGGCTCCGCGCGGCCGGCGCGGCGGGCGCGGCGGCCCCGCTGAGGCTGGCCGGCTGGGCCGGAGGCGTGTGGGTCGACGCGGTGTTGCTCCCGCCCGGATGCTCCCACGTCATCTCGCCGGTGGAGAAGATGCCCTTCACCTTGAGATCGAAGTCGTCCGGGTTGGTGGCCGCATCCCGCGCGGTTTCGTACGTGACCAGCTCTTCGCGATAGAGCTGCAGCAGCGACTGGTCGAAGGTCTGCATGCCGTACTGCGCGGTGCCCGCCGCGATCACGCTCGGGATCTGCGGGGTCTTCTCCGACTCGCGGATGCAGTCCCGGATGAGACCGGTCGCGATCATGACCTCCACCGCGGGCACGCGGCCGCGCCCGTCCGCGCGCACCACCAGGCGCTGAGAGACGATGCCCTGGATGACGGAGGAGAGCTGACCCCGGATCTGGTCCTCCTGGTGGGGCGGGAACATCGAGATCATGCGGTTGATGGTCTCCGACGCGTTCAGGGTGTGGAGCGTGGAGAGCACGAGGTGACCGGTCTCCGCGGCGTGCAGGCCCACTTCCATGGTCTCCACGTCGCGCAGCTCACCGACCAGCATGATGTCGGGATCCTCACGAAGCGCAGCGCGCAGGGCCTGGGCGAAGTTCACCGAGTCGTGGCCGATCTCGCGCTGGCTCATCACGCACTTCTTGTCCTGGTGCACGAACTCGATCGGGTCCTCGATCGTGACGATGTGGTCGTTGCGGCTGCGATTCATGAAATCGATCATCGACGCGAGGCTCGTCGACTTGCCGGAGCCGGTGATGCCGGTGACCAGGATCATCCCGCGGCGCTCCATGGAGAGCCGCTCGAGGACCTTGGGCAGGTGCAGCTCCTGAAAGGCGGGGATGCGCTCCGGCACGTGCCGGAACACCCCCCGCACCTCCCCCATCGCGAGGAAGAGGTTGCAGCGGAAGCGGCCGATCCCGGGCAGCATGTAGCCCAGGTCCATCTCGCGGCCCTCCATCAGCATGTTGAGACGCCGCTCGCCGAGGAGGCCCTCGGCCATCTTGTCGATGAACTCGCGGGTGACCATCGGGAGGTCGTCCTGCACCTCGAGGTGGCCGTGGATCCGGAGGATCGGCTTCGAGCCCGACTTCAGGTGCAGGTCCGAGGCCTTTCGCTGCGCGGTCTCCGACAAGAGCTGCTGGAGTTCCATCTGTCGCTCGCTCCTACTTGGCCGCCTTCTCCGGGGCCGGCGCCGGCGCCGCCCCTCCGATTGGCCTGAGGCCTAGGGCGTCGCGGACTTTGGCCTCGACTTCGACCAAGATCTTGGGATTTTCCTTCAGGTACCGCTTGGCGTTCTCGCGGCCCTGACCGATTCGCTCACTCTTATAGGTGTACCAAGTACCGGATTTTTCGACAACATTGTGCTCCGAGGCCAGGTCCAGGACCGACCCCTCCTTGGAGATGCCCTCCCCGTAAATGACGTCGAACTCGGCCTCCCGGAAGGGCGGAGAGAGCTTGTTCTTCACCACTTTGACCTTGGTCCGGACCCCGACCGCCTCGGTGCCGTTCTTGATGGTGTCCTGCCGCCGGATGTCCAGCCGGATCGAGGAGTAGAACTTCAGCGCCCGGCCCCCGGTGGTGGTCTCGGGGGAGCCGAACATGACCCCGATCTTCTCCCGGATCTGGTTGATGAAGATGACCGAGCCGCCCGAGCGGGCGATGGCGGCGGTCAGCTTCCGGAGGGCTTGGGACATCAGGCGGGCCTGGAGGCCCGGCAGGGAGTCGCCCATGTCCCCGTCCAGCTCGGCCCGCGGCACCAGCGCGGCCACCGAGTCGATCACGATGGCGTCGACCGCGTTGGAGCGGACCAGGGTCTCGGCGATCTCGAGCGCCTGCTCGCCGGTGTCGGGCTGGGAGATCAGCAGCTCGTCGGTGTTGACGCCGAGGTTCTTGGCGTAGATCGGGTCGAGCGCGTGCTCGGCGTCGATGAACGCGGCGGTCCCGCCCATCCGCTGGGCCTCCGAGATGATGTGGAGCGCCAGCGTGGTCTTGCCGGACGACTCCGGACCGTAGATCTCGGTGATTCGCCCGCGCGGGATGCCGCCGATCCCGAGGGCCACGTCGAGCTGCATGGCGCCGGTGGGGATGACGGAGATCTCGTCGAAGGCCCCGTTCTGGCCCAGGCGCATGATGGCGCCCTTGCCGAACTGGCGGTCGATCGAGGCAATCGCTAGGTCCAGGGCCTGGCGGCGGTCGGTCTTCACATCA
>DASZJM010000060.1:0-3818 GCA_035948165.1 Candidatus Methylomirabilota bacterium | reverse complement strand
CCGTAGCCCATCGTGCCGAGGCCGCCCGACGTGCACCAGCGCCGCGGGTGCTTGAAGCGGTAGTACTGGGCAGCCCACATCTGATGCTGGCCGACCCCGGTGACCACGTGCGCCTCGCCCCCGGTGAGGTTCGACAGCTCCTGGATCACGTACTGGGGCTTGATGACCTCGTCGTCCCAGTCGTAGCGGAGCGGGAAGTCCCGCTTCCACTCCGCGATCTGGATGGCCCACTGCCGGCGCCCCTCGGCCACCGCGGCGGGCACCCCGTCCTTCAGCTCCTCGCGCACCGCCTCCACCAGCCGGCGCAGCACCCGCTTGCAGTCGCCCACGATCGGGATGTCGACCTTGATGTTCTTGGCGATCGACGAGGGATCGATGTCGATGTGGATGATCTCCGCGTTCGGCGAGAAGGCGTCGACCTTGCCGGTCACCCGGTCGTCGAAGCGCGCCGCCACCGCGACCAAGCAGTCCGCGTGGTGCACCGCCATGTTGGCGTAGTAGGTCCCGTGCATGCCCAGCATGTCGAGCGAGAGCGGGTCCGCCATCGGGAACGAGCCCAGGCCCATCAGGGTCTGGGTCAGCGGGATCTGGGTCAGGTCGGCCAGCTCGCGCAGCTCGGGGGAGGCGTCGGAGGAGATGGCGCCGCCGCCTACGTAGAGCACCGGGCGCTTGGCCCGCACCATCGAGCGGGCCGCCTTCTTGATCTGTCCGGGATGCCCCTCGTAGGTCGGATTGTACGAGCGCAGGTGCACCTTGTCCGGGTACTCGAAGTTCCACTCCTTGACCAGGATGTCCTTGGGCAGGTCCACGTGGACCGGCCCCGGGCGTCCGGTGGCCGCGATGTGGAACGCCTCCTTGATGATGGGGGCCAGGTCCTTGCCGTCCTTGACCAGGAAGTTGTGCTTGGTCGCCGAGCGGGTGATGCCGACGTTGTCGGCCTCCTGGAAGGCGTCGCTGCCGATCCAGTGGGTCGGCACCTGGCCGGTGAAGGCCACGATCGGGATCGAGTCCATCAGGGCGTCCTGCAGCGCGGTCACCAGGTTGGTCGCGGCCGGCCCCGAGGTGACGAGACAGACGCCGACCCGACCGGTCGTCCGGGCGTAGCCTTCCGCCGCGTGCCCGGCGGCGGCCTCCTGACGGACCAGGACGTGGCGCAGCCCCTCGAAGTCGTACAGGGCGTCGTAGATCGGCAGGACCGCGCCGCCCGGCAGACCGAAGATGAGATCCACGCCTTCCCGCTTGATGCACTCGAGGACGATCCGGGCGCCTGAGAGCTTCACCGCTTCTTCCCCCTTTTCGTGCTGCTCACGTGACTTCTCTTTGTATTCGCTCGGCTCACCTTCGGCCGCACCTCGCCATGCAACTGCCGGCTCGCCTTCGGCTGCACCTCGCCATGCAAAGCCCGGCTCGCCTTCGGCTGCTCCTTGCCCCGCAGCCTCGGCTCCTTGATCTCGCCCTGGGCCGCCGCGAGCCACGCGACCGGGACCATGTAGGGCGAGCAGGAGACGTAGGTCATCCCGACCCGGTGGCAGAACTCCACCGACGAAGGCTCGCCCCCGTGCTCCCCGCAGATGCCGACCTTCAGCGTGGGCACCGTTTGCCGGCCCCGCTCGATGCCGATCCGTACCAGCTCCCCCACGCCTCGCTGATCCAGCACCGCGAACGGGTCGTGGGGCAGCAGCTTCTTCTCCAGGTAGAACGGCAGGAACTTGCCGATGTCGTCGCGGCTGTAGCCGTAGGTCAGCTGGGTCAGGTCGTTGGTGCCGAACGAGAAGAACTCGGCGTGCTCCGCGATCCGGTCCGCGACCAGCGCGGCCCGCGGCACCTCGATCATAGTGCCGACCGAGTAGCGCACGTCCCGACCGGTCTCCGCCACCACCTGGCGGGCCACCCGGTCCGTCATCTCGCGGGTCAGCTTCATCTCGGCCACCGTGCCGGTGAGCGGGATCATGATCTCGGGCTCGACCGTGAGCCCCTCTCCCGCCACCTGGCAGGCCGCCTCCATGATGGCCCGCACCTGCATGTCGTAGATCTCGGGGAACGTGATGCCGAGCCGGCAGCCCCGGTGCCCGAGCATCGGGTTCGCTTCCTGCAGGGCTTCGAGCCGCGCCTTCAGCGCGCCCAGCTCCGCGTGCCGCTCCGGGTTGAAGCCGCGCGCGTCGAGCCGCGTGTACTCCTCGAGCACCTCCTTGTACTTGGGGAGGAACTCGTGCAGCGGCGGGTCCAGCAACCGGATCGTGACCGGGTGCGGGGCCATGGCGCGGAAGATGCCGATGAAGTCCTCGCGCTGGAACGGGAGCAGGCGATCGACCGCCTTCTTCCGGGCCTGGACGTCGAGGGCCATGATCATCTCGCGCACGATCGGGATGCGCTCGTCGCCGAAGAACATGTGCTCGGTGCGCACCAGCCCGATGCCCTCCGCCCCGAACTCCCGGGCCTTGGTCGCGTCCGCCGGAGTGTCGGCGTTGGCCCGCACCCGGGTCGTGGCGCGATCCCGCGCCCACCCCAGGAGGGTCTTGAACTCGGCCGAGAACGTGGGATCCACCAGCGGCTGCGCGCCGACGATCACCTCGCCGGTGGCGCCGTTCAGCGTGATGACCTGGCCCTCGCGTACCACCGCGCGTCCGGCCCGGAAGAGATGGTTCTCCTCGTCGACGACCACGTCGCCCGCGCCCACCACGCAGCACTTGCCCCAGCCGCGGGCGACCACCGCCGCGTGCGACGTGAGGCCGCCGCGCGAGGTCAGCACGCCCTGGGCCGCGTGCATGCCGGCCACGTCCTCGGGCGACGTCTCGGCCCGCACGAGGATGACCTTCTCCTCCCGCAGGGCCATCTCGACCGCCTTCTCGGGATCGAACACCACCTTGCCGACCGCGGCCGCGGGGGTGGCGGGCAGGCCCTTGGCGATCGAGGTGTACTTGGCCTGCGGGTCGACGGTCTTGACCAGCAGCTGGTGGAGCGAGGCCGGCTCCACCCGCAGGAGCGCAGTGTCGCGGTCGATGCGCTTCTCCTTGGTGGCCATCTCCACCGCGATGCGCACCGCGGCCGCGCCGGTCCGCTTGCCGGAGCGCGTTTGTAGGATAAAGAGCCGCCCCTCCTGCACCGTGAACTCGATGTCCTGCATGTCCCGGTAGTGGGCTTCCAGGCGGTCCTTGATCGCGGTGAGCTTGGCGTACACCGCCGGCATCTTCTGCTTGAGGGCGTCGAGCGGCTCGGGGGTGCGGATACCCGCCACCACGTCCTCGCCCTGGGCGTTGACCAGGAACTCGCCGAAGAACCGCCGCACCCCGCTCGAGGGATCGCGCGAGAAGCAGACCCCGGTGCCCGAGGTGGGGCCGAGGTTGCCGAACACCATCGCCATCACGGTCACCGCGGTGCCCCAGTCGTCCGGCAGCCCGTGGATGCGGCGATAGTCCACCGCCTTCTTGGCCCACCAGGAGTCGAACACCGCGTTGATGGTCACATGGAGCTGCTCGAGCGGGTCCTGCGGGAACGGCCGACCGGTCTTCTCCTGCACCACCGCCTTCAGCTCGGAGACGAGGGCGCGGAGCGCGTCGGCGGGGAGGTCGGCGTCGGTGCGCGCCTTTGCGCGCGTCTTGGCCGACTCCAGCAGGACGTCGAGCGAGCGCCGGTCGATGGAGAGCACCACGTCCGCGAACAGGGTGATGAAGCGGCGGTAGCAGTCCCAGGCGAAGCGCTCGTTGCGGGTGCGCTGCGCGAGCCCCTCCACCGAGCGATCGTTCAGCCCCAGGTTGAGGACGGTGTCCATCATGCCCGGCATGGAGGCGCGCGCCCCGGAGCGCACCGAGACCAGCAGG
>DASZJM010000059.1:0-5705 GCA_035948165.1 Candidatus Methylomirabilota bacterium | reverse complement strand
CCGGACGTGGCCCGGCTGGAGGCGGCGATCACCTCGCGCACGCGCGCCATCATCCTGAACTCGCCGAACAATCCCAGCGGCGTGATCTATCCCGCGTCGACCTACGTCGAGATCGAGGCGATGCTCGGCCGCGCCGGCCAGCCGATCGTGGTCATCAGCGACGAGCCCTACCGCACGCTCGTCTTCGACGACGTGGCGGTGCCCGAGGTGCCGCCGCTGCTGACCCGCGCAGTAGTAGCCACTTCATGGTCCAAGTCGCTGGCCATCCCGGGCGAGCGCATCGGCTACCTCGCCTTCTCTCCGCGGATGCCCGAGGCGGCCGAGCTGTTCGAGGCGTGCACCTTCACCAGCCGCGTGCTCGGCTTCGTGAACGCGCCGGCCCTCTGGCAGTGGGTGGTGGCCGAGGTCGGCGACCTCTCGATCGACGTCGCCCCCTATCGGGAGAAGCGCGACCTGATGTACGAGGGCCTCACCCACATCGGCTACCAGTGCGTGAAGCCCCAGGGCGCCTTCTACGTGTTCCCCCGCACCCCCATCGCGGACGACGTGGCCTTCGTCCGCCTGCTCGCCGAGGAGGGCGTCCTCACGGTGCCCGGCTCCGGGTTCGGCATGCCCGGCCACATCCGCATCTCGCTCACGGTCGAACGTGACACGGTGGTCCGCGCGCTGCCCGGATTCGAGCGCGCGTTCCGCAAAGCCCGCTGAGGGAGTCGTTTCAGATCGGAACGCTCGTTCCGGCCTGAAACGTAGCTCATTTGATGATCCTCAGGCGATTCGAGGGAATGGCGTTGGCATGAACATTGACGCAGACGGGTAGAATTACCTGAGGAGCGTTATGCCCATGCCCATGGCATCCGCGCTGACGTTTGCGTCGGCCTTCACCCTGACGATGCAGTTCCTGATCTTTGCCTACCTGTATTCGTTCCACCGCGAGCGGTTCTTCCACTATCTGCTGCTGGCCTGGGGCCTCATGAGCCTGGCCAAAGGCCTGTACCTGGCTCGGGCCTTCGTGCCGGACCTCGGAGTCCTGAGCGGCCTGATCAATGCCACCTTCTTTGTCGCCACGCTCCTGGTGCTCGCCGGCGGCCTGGCCTTTCGCCGCGACTACCGGATCGGGCTGAGGGACATGGTCATCGGCGTGCTGGGGGGCGTCGCCGCCGCCGGGATCGGAGATCTCTCCGACGGAAGCGTCGCCGCGCAGAGCTTCGTGGGGATGCCCGCAATGAGCGTCGTGGGAGTGATCACCGGCGGGATCCTCATTGCGGCCGGGCGGCAGTTCTGGCCCCGGCGAGCGCCGACGCTGGGCTACCGGGGACCCCGATTCCTGGCGGTGGCGCTCACGCTGTGGGGACTACACCGGATGGCGTCGCCGCTCATCAATGCCGGGCCCGGCACGGCTCCGTACATGATGATGCACGCCGCGTTCGTGGTCTTCTACTTCCTCTGTACCTTCGCGATCATCATCGTGGTGCTGGATCGAGCCCGCAGCGAGACCGCGACGCTCAAGGAATTCAACGAGCGCCTGGTGGATGGCCTCGGCGAGGGCCTCCAGCTCGTCGACGGCGACTTCCGGATCCGCCACGCCAACCGGTGGATGCACGCGCAGCTCGGCGCGATCTCCGACCGTCGCTGCTACGAGGTGGTAGGTCAGACCCATCCCTGCCCCGGATGTCCGCTCGACCGCCGTCGGGATATGGGCGAGGCGGAGCGCATCGAGGTAGCCGGCGGGACTGGGCGGCGTTTCTCGCTCAGCTGCACCCCAGTGCGCCAGCCCGACGGTCAGGTCTTTCTCCTCGAGCTGGTCACCGACGTGACGGAGCGCGACCGGCTGCAGGCGCGGCTCACCGAGGCAGAGCGGCTGGCCGCGGCGGGTGAGCTCGCCGCGAGCGTGGCCCACGAGATTCGCAATCCCTTGGCTGCCATCGTCAACGCGACAACGCTCCTCGGCGTGGAGGAGACTCTCACGGGCGAGGAGCGCGCCCACACGCTGGGCGTCGTGAAGAAAGAGGCGCGGCGGCTCAACCGCATCCTCTCGGACTTCCTCATCTTCGCCCGGCCACGCGAGCCCAAGCCGCTCGTGGGCGACATCCGGGAGATCATCGACCACGTCGCGGCCCTGATCCGGGAAGATCGCGACCGGGCCCATCACGTGGAGCTCTCCGTGCGTGTCGACCCCGCGGTGCCGCCGTTTCCGTTCGACGCCGACCAGATCACCCAGGTGGTGTGGAACATCGCGCTGAACGGCGTCGAGGCGATGGATGGGAACGGGCAGCTCAGCATCGCGGTCAGCCTCGGCGACGTGCAGGTCGCCATCGCCATCAGCGATACCGGCCGCGGCATCCCGGCCGAGGAGCGGCGCCGCGTCTTCGAGCCCTTCTATTCCCGAAAGCCGGCTGGCACCGGTCTCGGCCTCACCATCGCCCGGCGGATCGTGGCCGCGCACGGCGGACGAATCGAAATCGAGTCGACGCCCGGGCGCGGTGCCTGTTTCACCATTCTCCTCCCGCTCGGCGGACAGGACGACGATGGCGACCATTCTCGTCGTCGATGACGAGCCGTCCGCGCGGACCACGCTCGGGCTCCTCCTGAAGAAGCGGAGTCACCGGGTCACCGAGGTGGAGGGCGTGGCTGCCGCCGTGAAGGCACTCACCGACGGCGCGTTCGACGTGATCGTGACAGATCTCCGGATGCCGGACGGCGACGGCCTCGACGTCCTCCGGGCCGCCCGGGCGCACTGCCCGGAGGCGGACGTGATCCTGCTCACCGCGTATGCGGGCTGGGAGTCGGCCAAGGAAGCGATCCAGCTCGGTGCCTGCGACTACTTCGAGAAGGGGCACGAGCCCGACGAATTGCTCCACCGCATCGAGAAGGCGCTCGCCGAGAAGGCGCTGCGGCGCGAAAACGCCAACCTCCGCGCGCAGGTGCAGAATCGCTACGCCCTGCCCGGGTTGGTGACGGGATCGGCCCGGATGGCCCAGGTGCTCGATCTCATACGGCGCGTGGCGCCCACGGACGCGACGGTCCTCATCCACGGCGAGTCGGGATCGGGCAAAGAAGTCGTCGCAAAGGCAATCCACCACGCGAGCCAGCGCGCGCGGGGGTCGTTCGTCGCCATCAACTGCGCGGCGCTCCCCGAGACACTCCTCGAGTCGGAGCTCTTCGGCCACGTCAAGGGGGCCTTCACGGGCGCGGCCACGAACAAGAAGGGCCTGTTCGAGGAAGCGCATGGCGGGACGCTCTTGCTCGACGAGATCGGCGAGATGCCGCCGAGCCTGCAGGCCAAGCTCCTGCGCACGCTGCAGAGCGGCGAGGTCCGGCCCGTCGGCTCGACGCATGCCATCACCATCGACGCACGCGTGGTCGCCGCCACGAACCGCGATCTCGCGCAGATGATCCACCAGGGCGGCTTCCGCGAAGATCTCTTCTATCTTCTCAACGTGATTCCGGTGACGCTGCCACCGCTCCGCGAGCGTCGCGAGGACATTCCGCTCCTGGCCGAGCACTTCCTGACCCGGTTCGCGAAGCGACAGGGCCGCGTCTTGCGGCTGAGCCCCGCCTCCATGGAGCGCCTCCTCCGCTACCCGTGGCCCGGGAACGTCCGGGAGCTCGAAAATGCCATGGAGCGCGGCGCCATCCTCGCCCAGGCCGACACGATCGAGCCGGACGACCTGCCTCCCCACGTCACCGCGGCCCTGACGCTCGGGCCCGCGCCGAGCCTCGACTCTCCTCAGACCCTGGCCGAGACCGAGCGGATCCTCATCATGCAGACGCTCGAGCGCTCGGGCTGGAATCACTCTCGGACGGCCGAGTCCCTCGGGATCGGGCGCACCACCCTCTGGCGCAAGCTGAAGGAGTACGGGATCGACCGGTAACCGCAGCAGTTCAAAACGGAACCCGGGCGTCCCATCCTGGAACACGGTCTCCTCGGCACGAGCCTCCCAAGCCGCTGATTTCCGGACTTCCTCACTGGCACCGAATGTGAACCGTCCGGACGTATGGCCGCCATCCTGGTCGTGGACGACGAGTCTTCTGCGCGTACGACCCTCGCACTCTTGCTGAGGCATCGCGGCCATCTCGTCCGGGAGGCCGACAGCGTCACGGCGGCCGTCCGCGAGCTCCGCGCCGCGGCCTTCGACGTGATCGTCACCGACCTTCGCATGCCGGATGGTGTCGGCCTCGATGTCTTGCACACCGCGAAGGTGCACTGCCCCGATGCGAACGTGATCTTGCTCACCGCCTATCCGGCCTGGGAGTCGGCCAAGGAGGCAATGCGGCTCGGCGCGTTCGACTATTTCGAGAAGGGACAGGAGCCCGACGGACTCTTCCGGAGGATTGACAGCGCGCTCGAGGAGCAGGCCTCGCGTCGGCGCATCGGACTCGCCTCCCCCCGGACACATCCCGCACCACCGGCGTCGCCCGAGGGCGAGCATCGCTATCTCACCGTCCTGTTCGCGGACATGCGCGGCTCGACCGAGCTGCTCTCGGACCTGGACCTCGACGAGGCCAGACAGATCCTCGACGGCGTGATCGAGCGATTGATGGCCGCCGCGCACGAGGCCGGCGGCACCGTGAACCAGGTGATGGGTGACGGCATCATGGCGATGTTCGGTGCGCCCGTCGCCCGGCCCGATCACGCCGCCCGGGCCTGCCGGGCCGCGCTTCTCATGCAGGAGACGGTGGCGGCCTACGCGCGCACGTTGCACGGCGACCATCGCGCCGAGGTGCAGATCCGGGTCGGCATCAACTCCGGCGAGGTGATCGTTCGCTCCGTGGCCAGCGACCTGCGCTGGGACTATACCGCGGTGGGCATGCCGACCCACGTCGCGGCGCGGATGGAGCAGCTCGCGGCACCCGGCTCGATCGTGATCACCGCGGAAACCCTAGCCCAGATCGAGGCCGGGGTCGACGTGCGTCCGCTCGGCCGTGTGGTGGTGAAGGGGTTAACCGACGGCGTGGAGGCCTACGAGGTGCTTGGCTGGCCCGGAATCACCGAAATCAAGCCGCCTAGGCTTCGAGGCGGAATGGCTGAAGGCCTAATCTGCGCAGCCCGAAGGAGAGAGCCATGAGAGCGAACGCTCGCCGCTTCCTGCTTGCCGTGGTGCTGGCCACCGCTTGGCTCGGACTCAACGTCGCGTTTCCCGACCTTGGGCCCACCGGCATTCCCGCGACCGTCACGCGCCTCACCATCCACGGGATCATCCTGGTCGGGCTTTGGCTCGGTCTCTCGCGCACCGATTTTACCCGCGGGGCGCGGGTCGGCCTCTGGCTCGCCATTGCCGTCCCGTTCACGCTGTGGCTGGCCCTTGTCTGGCGGCTCGCCGTGAACGGGTTCTTCCGGGCGATCCCGGGCGTCATCCGCGTCCCGCCGCCGCTGCCCGTTGCGATATTCGTCCCCGTCCTCGTCGGCCTCGTTCTCTTGATGCGCTCCAACCGCATCGCCTCCCTGCTTGATGCCATGCCGCTATCCTGGCTGATCGGCCTTCAGCTCTATCGCATCCTCGGGGGGATCTTCCTGGTGTATTGGGCGCATGGGGCCATTCCTGGTGTGTTTGCCCTCCCGGCCGGCATCGGGGACACGACGGTCGGCTTGCTGGCCCTGCCTGCGGCGCGGTGGGCGTCCTCCGGGAATCCAGCCGGCCGCAGGGCGGGCCTGGCCTGGAATCTGCTGGGCCTGACGGACTTCGCGGTCGCGATTGCGATGGGCC
>DASZJM010000058.1:0-18183 GCA_035948165.1 Candidatus Methylomirabilota bacterium | reverse complement strand
CGCGCGGGCGCTCATGGACGCGCTGCCGCTCCTGCCCGTCGAGGAGGAGGGCCGGCTGAACGACGCGCGCCGGCGCGACAACTTCATCACCCGGGTCTTCGCCTACCGGCGCCTGACCGCGCTCCGGGAGATGCCGCCGCGGCCGGGCGACGTGGTCGCGTTCCACGCCGCGCACAAGTACCTCCTGCTCGCCCACCACCCGGTCGCCTACGCCCGGCTCGGCCGGCGGGTCGCCGGGATCACCGCCGCGCCGCTCGCGGAGTGGCTCGAGGGCTACGCGGCGGAGTTCATGCGCGCCGTCCAGGCGCCCGCGACTCCCCGGAAGCACGTCAACGTGCTCCAGCACATCGTGGGCTTCTTCAAGCGGCGCCTGGCCGCCGCCGAGAAGCGCGAGCTCGCGGGGGTGATCGACGACTACGCGCGCGGGCTCGTGCCCCTGATCGTGCCGATCACCCTGATCAACCACCACGTGGCGCGCTTCGACGCGGCCTACGTGCGCGACCAGATCTACCTCCATCCGCATCCCAAGGAGCTGATGCTCCGCAATCACGTCTGAGCTATCCTGGGATCGTGCCTCATGCTCGCCCGCGCGGGGAGCGGGGACGCGTCGAGCGCCGAGCCTCCGGCGCCGAGCGAATCCCTTGGGTCCACGTCGGCGCCTTCCTGGCCGGCACCGTCCTCGTCGTCCTCTTCACCGCCCATCAGATCGGCACCGAGCGCGAGACCGCGCTGCTGCACTGGAAGACCCGCATCGCCACCATCGCGGCGGATCGGGCGCGGCTCGTCTCCGGCTGGCTCGCGGCCCGCCGCGCCGACGCGGAGGTGCTCGCCGCGTTCCCCGCGGTGCGCGCGCTCCTGGCCGGCCAGGGCCGGGACGAGGAGGCGCTCGGCCGCCACCTGACCCGCGTGGCCTCCGCCTACGGCTACGCGGGCATCGTGGTCTCCGACGCCCAGGGCCGACCGGTGGCGCGCTCGGCCGCCACCGGCGGCCCCGCCGCCCTCGATACGGCGGGAGCGGCCGCCGAGGTCGCGGCGAGCCGGAAGCCGCGCTTCGAGCTGACCGACGCGGGCGCGGACCGGGTGCTCGCGATCACGGTGCCGGTCTTCAGCGACGGCGCGCCCGCCGGCCCGGAGGGCGACGCGCGACCGCTGCTCGGGGTGGTCACCCTCGCCATGAAGCCGGACGCCTCGCTCTATCCCCTGCTCGCCGACGACGCGGAGCCCACCCGCACCGGCGAGACCCTGCTCGTCGATCTGGAGAGCGCGCCTCCGCTCTACCTCTCGCCGACGCGCCAGCCCGCGCCGGGCGATTCCGTGGTGGTGCAGCGCTCGCTCGTCGCGCTCCGCGACATCACGCGCAGCGCGGAGCCGGTCGCGGAGACGATCGACTACCGCGACGTGCCGGTGCTGACCGCGGTCCACCGGGTGAGCCCCACCGGTTGGACCCTCGCCCTCAAGGTGGATCGCAGCGAGGTGCTCGCCGAGTTCGAGCGCTCCGGCCGCCTCGCGGGCGCGGCGGCCGCCTTCCTGCTCCTGGCCCTGGCCGGCTTCCTCGTCGCGCTGCACCGGGCGCGGCAGCGCACGCGGCTCTTGCAGGAGCAGATGCACCGCGAGCGGGCCCTGTCGAACCTGCAGGGCTACGCCGACACCATCGTGGCGAGCGTGCCCGCGGGCCTGCTCCTGCTCTCGTCGGACCTGCACGTGCTCTCGGCCAACCGCGCCTTCCTCGAGGCGTTCCGTCTCGACGAGCCGGACGTGGTCGGCCGCGACCTGAAGCAGCTCGTGCGGGCGGACCGGCTCGTGCGCAGCGCGGGCCGCGTGCTCGAGACCGGGACCGCCCAGCCGGGCGCGCTCTACGATCTCTACGTCTACGCGCGGCGGGAGACCAAGCCGGCCCGGGTGGCGATGACCCCGATCCGAATGGGCGACGACGCTTCGCCCGAGCTCCTCCTCGTGATCGAGGACCTCACCGAGGAGGAGCGCCTGCAGGCGGCGCGGCAGGAGTCGGAGGAGCGCTACCGCGACCTGATCCAGGGCCTCGACGCCATCGTGTGGGAGGCGGACGCGCGCACCCTCACCTTCTCGTTCGTGAGCGCGCGCGCGGAGACGGTGCTGGGCTACCCGGTGGACCGCTGGCTGCGGGAGCCCGACTTCTGGGCCCGGCGCGTGCACCCGGAAGACCGCGACGCGGTGATGCGCGTCTACCGCGAGGCCCTCGCGGGCAGCCGCGACTGCGAGTTCGAGTACCGCGCGGTGGCCGCGGACGGGCGCGAGGTGTGGCTGCGCGACATCGTCCACGTGGTGCGCGACGCGGACGGGCAGCCCGCCACCCTGCGGGGCCTCACCGTCGATCTCACCGAGCTGAAGCGCTCGGAGCGCGCGCTGCACCAGAGCGAGGAGCAGCTCCGCCAGGCCCAGAAGATGGACGCGGTGGGCAAGCTCGCGGGCGGCATCGCGCACGACTTCAACAACCTGCTCATGGTGATCCGCGGCGACAGCGACCTGATGCTGCGCCGCCTCCCGCCCGGCCACCCGCTGCGCCCGAACGCGGAGGGCGTGCGCGAGGCGGCGGACCAGGCCGCCACCCTCACCCGCCAGCTCCTCGCCTTCAGCCGCAAGCAGGTGGTCGCGCCTCGCCTCGTCGATCTCAACGGGATCGTGGCGAGCATCCACGCGATGCTCCAGCGGCTGCTCGGCGAGACCATCAACCTGGTGACGGTCACCGCGCCGGATCTGGGCGGGGTGAAGGCCGACCCCGGCCAGATGGAGCAGATGATCCTGAACCTCTGCGTGAATGCGCGCGACGCGATGCCGGACGGCGGCCGCCTCACCGTGCGCACCGCCAACGTGGATCTCGACGCGGCCGCGGCGGCGCGGGAGTGGACCGACGCGCGCCCCGGGCCCTACGTGATGCTCGAGGTGAGCGACACCGGCGCGGGCATGGATCCGGAGACCCGCTCGCACCTGTTCGAGCCGTTCTTCACCACCAAGGAGCAGGGCAAGGGCACCGGGCTCGGGCTCTCCACCGTCTACGGTACCGTGCAGCAGAGCGGCGGGCACATCTCGGTCGAGAGCGAGGTGGGCCGCGGCTCCACGTTCCGCGTGTACCTGCCCCGGGTGGCCACCCCGGTGGTCGCGGCCGAGGCGCGGCGCGTGGAGGCGCCCGCGCCGCGTCCCGCCGCCGGCGACGGGCTGGCCGCCGGGCGCGGCGAGACCGTCCTGCTGGTGGAGGACGCGCAGCGGGTGCGCGCGGTGGTGCGCGAGATCCTCGAGATGAGTGGCTACACCGTGCTCGAGGCGCACCACGGGGCCGCGGCCCTCGAGCTCTCCAACCGGCACGCGGGGCCGATCCATCTCCTGGTGACCGACGTGGTCATGCCGCAGATGAGCGGGCGCGAGCTGGCCCAGCGCCTCTCGACCTTGCGCCCGGACTTGAAAGTGCTGTATATGTCCGGCTACACGGATGACGCCATCGTCAGGCACGGCGTGCTGGCCTCGGGCATCGCGTTTCTCTCCAAGCCGTTCACTCCGGACGCGCTCGCGCTCAAGGTGCGCGAGCTGCTCGACGGGGTGGGCGCCGGCGCCTCGGTCGCGCCGGGCGGGCCCCGCTCCCGCTAGAGCCGCCGGACGCCCCGCGTCCGCTTCCCGATGAGCGTCCGCCCGATCCGCGTGCTGGTCGCCAAGGTCGGCCTCGACGGCCACGACCGCGGGGCCAAGATCGTGGCCCGCTGCCTGCGCGACGCGGGCATGGAGGTCGTCTACACCGGTCTGCACCGCACCCCCGAGGAAGTGGTGGCCGCCGCGGTGCAGGAGGACGTGGACGTGCTCGGCATCAGCATCCTCTCCGGCGCGCACCTCACACTCTTCCCGCGCGTGCTCACCCTCATGCGGGAGGCGGGCGCGCTCGACATCCGCCTGGTCGCGGGCGGGGTGATCCCGGACGAGGACGTGCCGGCGCTGCGCGAGATGGGCGTCGCGGAGGTGCTGCTGCAGGACACTCCGCCCGAGACCATCGTCGCGCGGATCCGCGACCTGGTGGCGGCGCGCCCCGCCGACTGAGCCCATGCCCTCGCTCGATCTCGCCGCGCTCCGCGGTCGGCGCGGCGTCGATCTGACCGTCTGGCCTCCGCGCTACGATCCCGCCTACCGGCCCGCGGCGGACGCGGCGCACTGGCTGCCCGAGGTCGAGTGCGCGGAGCCGGCCGCGCGGGACGCGCTCGTGCTCGCCAAGCTCGGGCGGCAGGTGCGCCACGCGTGGGAGCGCAGCCCGTTCTACCGGCGCAAGTGGGAGGCGGCCGGAGTCTCGCCCGACTCGCTGCGGACCCTCGACGACCTCGCGCGCTTCCCGGTGGTGCAGAAGGCGGAGCTGCGGGCCGCCCAGGCGGCCGCGCCGCCCTTCGGCGACTACCTCTGCATCGAGGCCGCGGACGTGGCGCGCATCCACGGCACGAGCGGCACCACCGGGCGCCCCACCGTCTTCGGCATCGGGGCCGACGACTGGACGCGCATCGGGGAAGCCCACGCGCGCATCCTGTGGGGCGCGGGCATCCGTCCCGACGATCGCATCCTGATCTGCTCGTTCTTCAGCCTCTATCTCGGCTCGTGGGGCGCGCTCGCGGGTGGCGAGCGGCTCGGCGCCGCGGTCTTCCCCTTCGGCGCGGGCGCCCAGGGACAGACGCTCCAGGCGGTGCAGTGGGCGCGCGACCTCCGCCCGAGCGCGTTCTACGGCACGCCGTCCTACGCGCTCCACTTCGCGGAGACCGCGCGGCGGGAGGGCATCGATCCGGCGCGCCTCGGCTTCCGCGTCCTCTTCTTCTCGGGGGAGCCCGGCGCCGGCATCCCGGCCACCCGCGCCCTCATCGAGGAGACCTTCGCGGGCGCGTGCGTGGACATGGGCAGCATGGCCGAGATGACCCCGTGGATGACCAACGGGGAGTGCGCCCACCGCACCGGCATGCACCTCTGGCAGGACCTGGTCTACACCCAGGTCTGCGACCCGGAGACCTTCCGGCCCCTGCCCTACGGCGCCGAGGGCACGCCCGTGTACACTCACCTCGAGCGGACCTCGCAGCCCATGATCCGGCTGGTGTCGGGCGACCGCGCGCGTTGGGTGGACGACCCGTGCCCCTGCGGCCGCACCTACCCGCGCCTGCCCGACGGGCTCTACGGCCGCTTCGACGACATGATCATCGTGCGCGGCGAGAACATCTATCCGAGCGCCATCGAGGACACCCTCCGCGCGATCGACGGCTTCGGCGGCGAGTTCCGGGTGATCGTCTCCCGACGCGAGGCGATGGACGAGCTGCTGGTACGGGCCGAGTACTCCGCGGACCACGGGGCGCGCCTCGACGCGCTGCGGACCCTGATGCGCGAGCGCCTGCGCGGGCGCCTGGGCGTGCACCCGGTGGTGGAGCTGGTGCCGGAGGGTACGCTGCCCCGCACCGAGTTCAAGGCCCGCCGCGTGATCGACGACCGCGACCTCTACCGCCAAAGCCTCGAGCGATGACCACACGCCCAACGCGAGCCCCCGGCACCGCGCGCGAGGCAGTTCGGATGAGCGCTTGCGCGAAGGAGCAGAACTGCCAAACCGAAATCATCCACATTAAGGCAAGCTGAAAGGCACGACATGTTTGACCCAGAAGCGCTCAAGCGACTGGCCGCCGAGAAGGCCGCGTGGGAAGCCAAGGAGCTGGCCGAGTTCCTCGCCCGCCAGCCGGAAGCGCGTCCCTCGTACCGCACCGGCTCGGGGCTGTCGGTGCAGCGGCTCTACACCGCGGAGGACATCGCGGGCGCGCCGACCGACAACATCGGTCTGCCCGGCCGCTACCCCTACACGCGCGGGCCGTATCCCACCATGTACCGCGGCCGCAACTGGACGATGCGGCAGATCGCCGGCTTCGGCACCGGAGAGGACACCAACGGCCGCTTCCGCTACCTGATCGGGCAGGGCCAGACCGGGCTGAGCGTCGACTTCGACATGCCGACCCTGATGGGCTACGACTCCGACGACCCGCGCTCGCTCGGCGAGGTGGGTCGCGAGGGCGTGGCGGTCGACACCCTCGACGACATGGAGGCCCTCTTCGCGGGCGTCGACCTCGAGCGCATCTCGGTGTCGATGACGATCAACCCCACCGCGTGGATCCTGCTCGCGATGTACGTGGCGTTGGCCGAGTCGCGCGGCTTCGACCGGAACCGGCTCTCCGGCACCGTGCAGGCCGACATCCTCAAGGAGTACGTGGCCCAGAAGGAGTGGATCTTCCCGATCCGCCCCTCGATGCGCATCATGCGCGACATGATCGTGTGGAGCGCGCGCCACCTCGCCCGCTACAACCCCATCAACATCAGCGGGTATCACATCTCGGAGGCGGGGGCGACCTCGGTGCAGGAGCTCGCCTTCACGATGGCCAACGCGATCGCCTACGTGGAGGAGGTGACGCGCGCGGGGGTGCCGGTCGACGAGTTCGCCCCCCGCCTGGCCTTCTACTTCGTGGCCCAGGCCGACTTCTTCGAGGAGGTCGCCAAGTTCCGGGCCGCTCGCCGGATCTACGCGCGCCTCATGAAGGAGCGCTTCGGGGCCACCAAGGCGGAGTCCATGCGCCTGCGCTTCCACTGCCAGACCGCGGCGGCCACGCTCACCAAGGCCCAGCCGCTCAACAACGTGATCCGCACCGCGCTCCAGGCCCTCTCCGCGGTGCTGGGCGGGGCTCAGTCGCTCCACACCAACGGCATGGACGAGGCCTACGCGATCCCCTCGGAAGAGGCGATGAAGATCGCGCTGCGCACCCAGCAGATCATCTCGCTCGAGACCAACGTGGCCAACGTGGTCGACCCGCTCGGCGGCTCCTACTACGTGGAGGCCCTCACCAACCGGGTGGAGGCCGAGGTCCTGGCGATCCTCGCCAAGGTCGACGCGCTCGGGGGCACCATCAAGGCGATCGAGGAGGGCTTCTTCCAGCGGGAGATCGCCGACTCCGCCTACGACTTCGCCCGGCGCAAGGCGGCGGGCGAGCAGCCGGTGATCGGCGTGAATACCCTGGTCGAACCGTCGGAGCCGCCCCCGATGCCGATCCACAAGGTGGATCCCGCGGTAGAGGCGCGCCAGATCGGACGCCTGCGCGAGACGCGCCGCCGCCGCGACCAGGGTCTGGTGGAGCGCCTGCTCGACCGCCTCGAGCGCGAGGCGCGCGAGCCCGCCACCAACCTCATGCCGGTCACCATCGAGCTGGTGAAGGCGCGCGCCTCGCTCGGCGAGATCGCGGCACGGCTCCGGCAGGTCTGGGGCTCGTACGTCGAGCGGCCGGTGTTCTGATGCCGCCCCAGCCCTTCCGCATCGACGTTCCCGACGCGACGCTCGCGGACCTGCGCGAGCGGCTGGCCCGCGTGCGCTGGCCCGATCAGGCCCCCGGCGCCGAGTGGGCCTTCGGCACGAGCCTCGCCTACATGAAGGAGCTGGTCGCGCACTGGAAGGATCGCTACGACTGGCGCGCCCACGAGACACGGCTCAACGCGTTCCGCCAGTTCACCGCCCGGGTGGCCGGCGTCGACGTCCACTTCATCCACGAGGAGGGTCGCGGGCCCCGTCCGCTGCCGCTGCTCCTGTCGCACGGCTGGCCCGGCTCGGTGTGGGAGTTCCACAAGATCCTCCCGATGCTGACCGACCCCGCGCGCTTCGGGGGCGATCCCGCCGACGCCTTCACGGTCGTCGCCCCCTCGCTGCCCGGCTACGGCTTCTCCTACGCCCCGGGCCAGGCCCGCTTCGGGGTGGCCGAGATCGCCGACGCGTTCGCCGCGCTCATGACCGACGTGCTCGGCTACGCGCGCTTCGGCGCGCAGGGCGGCGACTGGGGCGGCTTCATCACCTCCCGGCTCGGCGCGAGCCATCCGGAGCGCCTCGTCGGCATCCACGTCAACCTGCTCTCGCTCCGCCGCGACATCAAGCCGCCGCCCGATCCGACCGCGGAGGAGAAGGCGTATCTCGACGACCTCGCCCGGTGGCAGCGGGAGGAGACCGGCTACCAGTGGATCCAGGGCACCCGGCCCCAGACCCTGGCCTTCGGGCTGAGCGACTCCCCGGCCGGTCTCGCGGCGTGGATCGTGGAGAAGTTCCGGGCGTGGAGCGACTGCGGCGGCGACGTGGAGCGGCGCTTCACCAAGGACGAGCTGCTCACCAACGTGATGATCTACTGGATCACCGGCGCCATCAACGCGTCGTTCTGGCCCTACTACGCCCGCTTCCACTCCCCGTGGCCGATCGCGGACGGCCAGCGCATCGAGGTCCCGACCGGCTACGCCGCGTTCCCGAAGGAGATCGTCCGGCCGCCGCGCGCGTGGGCCGAGCGGATGTACAACATCCGGCGCTGGACCGTGATGCCCTCGGGCGGGCACTTCGCGGCGATGGAGGAGCCCGCCGCGCTCGCCGATGACCTCCGGGCCTTCTTCCGGGAGTACCGCTGAGCTCGACGCGGCGCGCGTCCCGGTCGGTCGCGGTCGGGCTCACGTTCCTGGCGGTGATCGTCGCCACCCTCGGGGCGTGGGCGGTGCTGATCGAGCCGGGATGGGTGGTCAAGCGCGAGACGCGGCTGTCGATCCCGCGCTGGCCCGCCGCGATCGGCCCGCTCCGGATCGTGGCCCTCTCCGACCTGCACACCGGCGCGCCGCACGTCACGGTGGCGAAGCTCGACGAGATCGTGGCGCGGGTGAACGCGGCGCGCCCGGACCTGATCGTGCTGCTCGGCGACTACGTGATCCACGGGGTGATCGGCGGCCGCTTCGTCGAGCCCGAGCGCACCGCCGCCGCGCTGCGCGGCCTCACCGCTCCGCTCGGAGTCTTCGCGATCCTGGGCAACCACGACTGGTGGTACGACGGGGGCCGCGTGGGGCGGGCGCTCTCCGAGGCGGGCATCCGGCTCCTGGACGACGCGGCGGTGCCGATCGAGACCCGGGGCGGCCCGCTGTGGATCGCGGGCGTGAGTGACCTCTACACCCGCCCCGCCGACGTCGGCCGCGCCCTCACCGCGGTGCCGGAGGGCGCGCCGGTGATCGTGCTCACCCACAACCCGGACGTCTTCGTGCGCGTCCCGGCGCGGGTCCTGCTCACCCTGGCCGGCCACACCCACGGCGGCCAGGTGAACCTGCCGATCGTGGGCCGCCTCATCGTCCCCTCCGAGTACGGCGAGCGCTTCGCGATCGGCCACGTCCGCGAGGACGGCCGAGATCTCTTCGTGACGCCGGGCATCGGCACCAGCATCGTGCCGGTGCGCTTCGGGGTCCCGCCCGAGTTCTCGGTGCTCACGGTGGACCGGTGAGCCCGCTCGCGCGTGGCGCGCGCCGGCGCCTCCTCGCCAGCTGCGGCCCCGCGGCGGGCGTCGCCCTCGTGCTGTCGGTGGCCTTTCTGTGGGGCCTGCTCGCCGGCTCGCGCGCCCGCATGGGCGACCTCCTCTTCGCGGCGCGCCCGGCGCAGGCGGCGCGCTCCACCGTCATCGTCGGCATCGACCAGAAGAGCTACCAGGCGCTGCTGCCGCGCCACGGCCCCCTCTCCGCGTGGCCGCGCACGCTCTACGCGCGGGCCCTCGACGCGCTCGGGGCGGCGAGCCCGCGGGTCATCGCGTTCGCGATCTTCTTCGACGCCCAGCGTCCCGAGGACGCCGAGCTCGCGGAGGCGATGCGGCGGGCCGGCAACGTGATCGTCCCGGTGGTGGCCCAGGGCCCGCGGGCCTTCGATCCGCGGCCGGGCGTGGCCCAGGAGTTCGAGACGTTCGTGCGCCCCGCCGAGACGGTCCGCCGCGGGGCCCTCGACGAGGGGCTCGCCAACGTCACCACCAGCCAGGACAGCGTGGTGCGGAGTCTCCCCCTCCTCCTGCGGGTGGGCGCCGAGGAGGTGCCGAGCCTGCCGCTCACCATCGTGGCCCACTTCACGCGGCGCCCGTCGGTGCTGGACGGCGCCCCCACCCCGGGCCGCGTGCACGCGGCGGGCCGCGCGATCCCGGTGGCGGAGCGCGACACCATGCTGATCGACTTCCTCGGCCCGCCCTCGGAATCCTCCCAGGGCGGCTCGTTCCCGATCATCTCGTTCGTAGACGTGCTGGAGGGACGGTTCGACCCCGCCGCGATCCGCGATCGCATCGTGCTGCTCGGCCCCACCATCCGCGGAGTCGACGAGCACGCGACGCCCACCACCGGGGACACCCGCATGTGGGGCGTGGAGATCCTGGGCAACGCGGTGGAGACCGTGCTCTACCAGCACTTCCTCGTTCCCGCCGCCCCCGCGCTGACCGTGGCCCTCATCGTCCTCATGGCCCTGGTCGCCGCGCTGGTGGTGGCGACGTGGCGGCCGCTGCCGGCCGGGCTCGCGGTGGCGGGCGGCCTCGCCCTGTACGGCACCGCCGCGGCGGTGCTCTTCGAGCGCGGGCTCGTCCTCGACCTGATCTACCCGCCCGCCGCGCTCCTGGTGAGCTTCGCGGCCGCGCTGTCCTCCCGCCTGGTGATAGAGCAGGCGGAGCAGCGGATCATCCGCGAAGCGCTGGGGCGCTATCTCTCGCCGGCGGTGAGCCAGTGGGTGCTGGCCGACCCCGATCGCCTGCGCCTCGGGGGCGAGACGCGCGAGATGACGGTCCTCTTCAGCGACCTGCGCAGCTTCACTACCCTCGCCCACGCGCTGCCCCCCGCTACCCTGGTGGCCCTCCTGAACCGGTACCGCGCCGAGATGGCCGACGTGGTCTTCCGCCACGACGGCGTCCTCGCCCAGTACGCGGGCGACGCGATCGAGGCGTTCTGGAACGCGCCGATGGACCAGGCCGATCACGCGCGCCGGGCGTGCGACACCGCGCTCGACATGGTCGCCGCCCTCGACGGGCTGCGCCCGGTCTTCGAGGCGCGCGGCTGGGCCCACCTCGATCTCGGGGTCGGGATCAACACGGGCCAGATGGTGGTCGGCAACATGGGCTCGAAGGATCGCCTGATCTACACCGCGGTGGGAGACCCGGTGAACGTGGCGGCGCGGCTCGAGGGGCTCTCGAAAGAGTACGGGGTGCGCGTGGTGGTCGGCGAGGCCACGGTGGCGGCCGCCCCCGACGCGTTCACGTACCGGCTCCTCGACCTGGTCGCGGTCAAGGGCCGCGCCGAGCCGCTCCGCTGCTACGAGGTGGTGGCACGCGCCGGCACGCTCGGCCCCGACGCGCTGGGGAGGCTCGCGCGCTATCACGAGGCGCTCGATCTCTATCGCGCGCGCCGGTGGGAGGAGGCGCTGGGGGCGCTCGACGCGCTCGCCCGCGATGCGCCCGCCGACGGGCCGATCGCGCTCTACCAGCGGAGGACGCGCGCGCTGCTCGCCGAGCCGCCGCCCCCGGACTGGGACGGCGTCTTCGTGGCGGAGTCGAAGTAGCGCGCTACCGGCGGGGCGCGGCCAGCTCCAGGGCGGAGAGCGGCACCGTCACGGGCGGGAGGACCTGCGGCCGCAGGTCGGTCACGCCGGCCTGGCCCGCGCGGGCGGTGCGAGGATCGGGCGCCCCGGCGGTCGCGTCCATGATCTGGATGATCTCGGCGCGCAGGCCCTGCCCGTGGCGCGCCACCCCGGTCCGCTCGTGGCGATAGGTCTCCACGCCCTGATGACGGCCCACGACGGTGAGGGTGAACGGGCCGTCGGCCACCGCGGCGAGCGTGACCACGAAGGGCCCCGCCACGCCCGCCGGCACGTCGATGGTGCGCGGACCGTCCGGCGCGGCGGTGGTGAGCGAGCCGAACACCTGGTTGACCTCGATGCCGGGCGGGACGAAGCCGGCGAGCCGGACGCGATCGGGCATCGTCACGAGCGGCAGCACCGGCCCCGACGTGGAGACCTCGAGCGTGCTGCGGTTCACCGCGAAGCTCTCCTTCAGGACCGGCCGGCCCGGCGCGAGGGTGGCCTTCTGGCCCGGATCGAGGTGCGCGGCCGGCCCCGCCGGCCCGGTGACGTCGAGGCCGCCCGCCCGCGTCCAGCAGACGAACGTGCCGCCCTTGTCCTGCTGGGCGCCGATCAGCCCGTCGTGCGCGGTCGCAGTGTACGCGTTGGACTCGAGGGTCAGCGTGGCGCGGCCGCCGAGCCAGCCGGCCACCCGCGCCCACACCGTGCCCACCGTGACGAGCAGGCCGACCCGCGAGGCTTCGCGACCGTCCATCTGCGCCTGCCGCACCGTGACCTCGGAGGCCGGCTCCACCGTGACCGTGCTCCCGTCGAGGAAGGTGATGAGAGCCCGGCCGTCGGTCCCGGTGACCACGCGATCACCGACCGCGAGATCGGCGCCGCTCGCCGCCGCGGCGGGCCGGTCCGCGCCCGCGCCGACCCGCTCCACCGGCGCGCTGAGCACGGTGAGGGTGGCCGCGGTCGAGACGCCCCCCGCGCGCTCCTGGCCCGCCGCGCGGGTCGGGCCGGCCAGGAGCGCGAGGAGCGCCAGCCCGGCGAGCCAGCCGATCGTGCCGGTCATCGGTCCCATATCCCTCGGTGTATCATGGCGGTCCATGAAGCTCGGCTTCTCGTTGCCCACCGCCGGCGCGTGGGCCACCCCGGAGAACCAGATCCGCATCGCGCGCCAGGCCGAGACGCTCGGCTACCACTCGCTCTGGGTCTTCCAGCGCTTGCTCTACGCGCTCGAGCCCAAGAACGAGTACCCGCCGGTGCCGGGCAAGACGTGGCCCAAGCCCTTCGAGCGGGTGTTCGATCCGATCGTCACGCTGGCCTACGTGGCGGCGGCCACCTCGCGCATCCGCCTCGGCACCAGCGTGCTGATCATGCCGTTCTACACCCCGGTGGTGCTCGCCAAGCAGCTCGCCACCCTCGACGTGCTCTCGGGCGGCCGGCTCGACGTGGGCCTGGGCCTCGGCTGGTCGGAGGACGAGTACGAGGCGGTGGGCGTGCCCTACAAGGCGCGCGGCCGGCGCGGCGACGAGTTCCTGCGCTGCCTCGACATGATCTGGACCCAGGACGTGATCGAGTTCCACGGAGAGTTCTACCACGTGCCGCGCTGCCGGGTGGAGCCCAAGCCGCTGCAGAAGCCGCGCCCCCCGATCACCATCGGCGGCTACGGCAGCACGGTGGTGCGGCGCGCGGTCGAGCTGGGCGACGGGTTCAACGGCGGCAACGTGCCGATGGCGAGCGTGGCCCCGCTGGTGCGCGAGGTCCGCGAGGCGGCGACCGCGCGGGGCAAGGACCCCGCGCGCCTCCACATCGTCTGCCGCGGCTCTTATCGCGTGCACGACACGCCGCAGGGCCCGGATCGGCGGCCCCTCTGGGGCACCCTCGACGAGATCCGCGAGGACATCGACCGCTACGCGGACGCGGGTCTCACCGAGCTGTTCCTCGAGAGCAACTTCGTGCCCGGCGGCCCGTCCGTCGAGCAGGCCCTCGAGGTGATGACGCGGCTGGCGCCCGGACGCTAGCGCCGCGAATCCCGCGCTCCACTCGGGCCGCCTCGTGCTCACGACCGCGACGGTGCCCGCCCAGGTCTCGCAGCCCCTGTCCGAGGCCGGCGCCCTCCCCGGAGCCGAGGCCGTCTAAACCGTACTTTCCGACACATTCGTCCTCGTGGTGACCGGCAGTGTCAGGCTCCTGTCAGGATCTGTGAAGCACATTGCAATCGCGGCAAGGGGTTTCTGAACAAAGCGCAGTTATTTCGTCGATTTAGGCCCGGCCCTGACACCGTCCAAATCGCGACGACTCAGGCACTGTTCTTGCTCTGACGGTCTGACATGGACGACAGCCTTCCGAGTATCCTGTGCGTGGATGACGACGTCGACATCCTCGACCTGCTCAAGGAGTACTTTACCGAGCAGGGCTTCGTCGTCCTGACCGCCACCAACGGGGTCGAGGCGTTCCTCCAGGTCAAGCGGTGGCAGCCGAAGGCGGTCATTCTCGACCTCTTCATGCCCCGGCTCGGCGGCATTGGCGCGCTCGGACGCATCAAGGCCCTCAATCCGGACGTGGTGGTCATCCTGGTGAGCGGCATGGGCAACGCGCTCGAGCTGGTCACCGAGGCCGGCCTGAGCGTGGCCGGCGCGTTCGCGAAACCGCTGGACCTCATGCAGGTCTCCGAGACGCTGGCCCGCGCCGGCGTGGTGGCGCCCGCCGCCCTGGGGCGCGGCGAGGCCGCCCCGGAGCGCCGGCCGGTGCGCGCGCGGATCCTCGTGGTGGACGACGAGCTCGAGTTCCGCAAGGTCCTGGCCGAGTACCTCGAGGACCGCGGCTTCGACGTGATCGAGGCCCAGGCGGGCGAGGAAGCGCTGGACCGCGTTCCCGACTTCCACCCGCACATCGTGCTGATGGACGTGATGATGGCGGGCATGGGCGGCATCGAGGCCCTGCGCCGCATCAAGGCCAGCGCCCCCGAGACCTGCGTGATCATGGTCACCGCGGTCGAGGACATCGACTCCGCCCGCGGCGCGCTCGCCCTCGGCGCCTCCGACTACGTCACCAAGCCGTTCAGCTTCCAGTATCTCGACTCGGTGCTCGAGGTCCACATGCTGATGGACCACATCGACCCGAAGTCGAGCTAGCCGACCCCCCGCCCCGCCCCCGGATCCCCCAGCGCTCGCTCGGCGGCCGCCTCGCCCGAGCGCACGCAGTCCGCGATCCCCACGCCCCGATAGGCCCCGCCCGCGAGCTCGAGCCCGGGATGTCGCGCCACCGCCTGCTCGATCGCGGTCGCGCGCGCCTCGTGCCCCACGTGGTACTGCGGCATCGCGCGCACGTGCCGGGTCACCCGCGCGAGCTCGGGCTCGGCGGTGATCCCGAGGAGCGGGCCGATCTGCTCCCGCGCGGTCGCGACCAGGGCGGCGTCGTCGCCCTCCAGCGCCGCCTCGTTGAGGGCGCCGCCCAGGAAGACCCGCAGCAGCACGTGGCCGGCGGGCGCGCGCCCCGCGTACTTCACGCTCGAGAAGGTGCACGCGATGATCGGGCGCCGCTCCGCGTGCGGGACCACGAAGCCGAAGCCGTCGAGCGGGTGCCGCACGTCCGCGCGGCGGTAGGCCAGGCTCACCGTCGCTGACGAGGCGTGGGGGATGCCCTCGAGGAGGTGGGTGAGCGCAGGATCCACGTAGCGCAGCATGCGCGCGGCCTGGTGCGCCTCGGGCGCCAGGACGAGCCCGTCGGCCTCGTAGGCGACCCCGCTCGCGGTCGCGATCCGCCACCGCCCGTCTTCGCGCGCCACCTCGGTGACGCGCTCCTTGAGGCGCACCGCTCCCGCGGGGAGCCGCGCGGCGAGCGCCTGGACCAGCTCGTCCATGCCCCGGGCGAGAGTCACGAAGAGAGACCAGCGCGCCCCGCTCGCGCCCGCATGCTGCGCGGGCGCCCGCCGCGCCGCGCGCCAGAGGGCCAGGATCACGCTCCGCTCGCGCCGCTCCATCTCGAGAAAGCGCGGCATCGTGGCCGCGAGCGAAAGCTCGTCGGGATCCGCGGTGTAGATGCCCGCCACCAGCGGCTGGGCCACGCGCTCCAGCGCCTCCCGGCCGAGCCGCCGCCGCACGAACGCGCCGAGGCTCTCGTCGGGATCGCCCCCCCGCGGTAGCACCAGATCGCAGGCCATCCGCAGCTTGCCCGGCCACGAGAAGAGGCGCGAGGCGAGCAGCGGGGCCAAGCGGGTCGGGGCGAGCAGCTGGAAGCCCTCGGGCAACGGATGCAGGCGCCCGTCCCAGACGACGAACGTGCGCCGCAGGCGATCGTCGGTGCGGATCAGCCGCTCCTCCAGCCCGATCCGCTGGCACAGGGCGAGGGCCCACGGCTTCTCGGAGAGGAACGAGTCGGGTCCGCACTCGACGAGGAACCCGTCCCGCTGCTCGGTCTGGATGGTGCCGCCCACCCGGTCCGCGCCCTCGAGCACGGTCAACTCCAGCGGGCGGCCCTGCTCTCGCGCGCACTCGACCGCGCGATGGGCCGCGGCTAGCCCGGAGATCCCCGCGCCCACCACCACGAGGCGCATCACGCCGCCGTCCGCTCGACCAGGTCGGCCAGCATCGCGATGAAGTCGGGATGGTCGTTGGCCGCCGGCGCGCGATGGAAGCCCACCCCCGCCGCCTCCGCTACTTGGCGCGCCTCCACGTCGAGGTCGTAGAGCACCTCCACGTGGTCGCAGACGAAGCCGACCGGCACCACCACGAGGTCGCGCGCGCCCTCGCGCGCGAGCGCGCGAATCACGTCGGAGATGTCGGGCTCGAGCCACGGATCGCGCGGCGAGCCGCTCCGGCTCTGGTAGGCGATGCTCCAGCCCCCGCGGCCGAGCCGCTCCGCGACCACGCGCGCGGTCGCCTCGAGCTGCGCCGTGTAGGGCGAGCCCGCCGCCATCGCCACCGGCACGCTGTGGGCGGTGAACACGAGGCGCGCCGCGGCCCGGCGCGCGGGCTCGACCTGCGCCAGCGCGGCGCGGGTCCGATCCGCCATCGCGTCCACGAACCGCGGATGGTCCGCCCACGCGGGCGCGAAGACGACCTCGGGCGCGTCGGCGCCGACCTTGTCGCGGGCGGCGGCCACGTCGTCCACGTAGCGGGCCCACGAGGCCTCGGTCTGGAGCGACGACAGGATGACCGCGACCGCGCGGCGCCGGCCCTGGTCCTTCATCTCCGCGAGGGCCTCGTGGAGGAACGGGTGCCAGTTGCGCATGCCGACCCACACCGGCAGCGCGCGGCCGCGCGCCGCGAGCGCATCCGCGAGAGCGGCGGCCTGGCGGCGAGTGAGCGCGTTGAGCGGCGAGCGCCCGCCGATGACTTCGTAGTGGTGCGCGACGTCCTCGAGGCGGGCGGGCGGGATCGGGCGGCCCGCGGCGACGATCTGCAGGAACGGGCGGATGTCCTCGGGCCGCTCGGGACCGCCGAAGGCGACGAGCAGCACCGAGTCCACCGCGCTCATCGCGCGGACAGCTCGTGGACGATGTCGACCAGCGCCCGCACGTGTTCGATCGGTGTCTCCTTGTGGATGCCGTGCCCGAGGTTGAACACGTGGCCGGGCCGCCCCGCCGCCGCGTCGAGGATCTCGCGCGCCGCGAGCCGGATCGCGTCGACGTCGGAGAGCAGCACCGCGGGGTCGAGGTTGCCCTGCACCGCCACGTCGTGCCCGAGCCGCGCCCAGGTCGGCCCGAGCTCCACCCGCCAGTCGAGCCCGATCACGTCGCCGCCCGCCTCTCGCATCAGCGGCAGCAGGCCGCCGGTGCCGACGCCGAAGTGGATGACCGGAGCGCCCGGCCGCAGGGCCTGCATGACCCGGCGGGTGTGCGGCAGCACGTAGGCGCGATAGTCGGCGGGTGAGAGCGCGCCCACCCACGAGTCGAAGAGCTGCACCGCCTGCGCACCCGCGGCGATCTGGCCGTTGAGGTAGTCGGCGGTGACGTCGGCGAGCCGGGTCATCATCGCGGCCCACGCGGCCGGCTCCCGCCGCATGAACGCCTTGGTGAGCAGGAACTCGCGCGACGGGCCGCCCTCGATCAGGTAAGACGCGAGCGTGAACGGCGCCCCCGCGAAGCCGATCAGCGGCACGCGATCCGCGAGCACCTTGCGCACGCGCGCGACCGTCTCGTAGACGAAGCCGAGCGCGTCGTCGACGTCAATGTGCGGAAGAGCTAGCGCCGCTTCGCGGCTACGGACCGGGCGGCCGATGCGCGGGCCGTCGCCCCGCGTGAACTCGAGGCCGACTCCGAGCGGCTCCAGCACGAGCAGGATGTCGGCGAAGAGGATCGCCGCGTCGACGCCCAGCCGCTCCACCGGCTGGAGCGTGACCTCCGCGGCCGCTTCCGGATTCTTGCAGAGCTCGAGGAAGCCGAGCCGCGCCCGCACCGCCCGGTATTCCGGCATGTAGCGGCCGGCCTGCCGCATCAGCCAGATCGGGGTGAAGGGAACGGGCCGACGGAGACACGCCTGCAGGAAGGGAGGCGACGCGCCCGGCGCCATGCTGCCCCGAGCCTACAGGCGGGGTCTGGCGCAGTCAAGGAAGCGGGGCTATCATCCCGCGCCAGGAGGCTTCCCCATGCCCTTTCTCTCCGGCAAGCAGGCGTTTCTCCAGATCCTGAAGCAGGAGGGCGTCGACACCATGTTCGGCAACCCGGGCACCACCGAGCTGCCGCTGATGGACGGCCTCGTGCGCGAGCCGAGCATCCGCTACATCCTGGCGCTGCAGGAGGCGGTGGCCATCAGCATGGCGGACGGCTACGCGCAGGCGAGCGGGAAGCTCGG
>DASZJM010000057.1:0-1581 GCA_035948165.1 Candidatus Methylomirabilota bacterium | reverse complement strand
ACGCCGCCTGCCGCGCGCACTTCCACAAGATCGCGCCCGGATTCCGCCACGTGAAGGGACTGATCAGCAAGCACTTCATCTGGAGTGAGAACGGCTGGGCGGGCGGCGTCTATCAGTGGGAGACTCGCGAGGACGCCCAGTCCTTCTACGGCGGGGCGTGGCTCGACGGCATCGTCGAGCGCTACGGCATGCGCCCGCAGATCGAGTTCTACGAGGTGTTCGCGCTGACCGACAACGCACAGGGTCGCGTGGAGCTCTTCGAGGACCCCGCCCGCCGAACCACACTGACCCCTTGAAATGGGCGCGCCGGGCCTGCTCGCCTCAGACCGGCTTCTCGGCCAGGAAGTGCAGGAAGAGCGCGACGTGCTCGCGCCACCCGCGCTGCCCGGGATGCGCGCGGCAGTACTCCTCCGACGGGCGCGGCTCCTCGAGCCGCCGGAGGACGAAGCCCGCCCCGGTGAGCGTGTTGACGTACTCGGAGAGGGTGCGGTCGAAGCGGGGCACGGCGAACTCGGGCGCCTCGGCCGGGGCTTCGGTGAAGCGGAAGCGCTCCACCCAGCCGACTGGTTCGAAGTAGTGCCCGACCAGCCGGCTGACCTTGACGCCCTGCTCGTCGAGAATCCACCGGGAGCCGCGGGTGAGGAAGCAGGGGTGGGTGATGCTGAAGGCGAGCCGCCCGCCCGGGCGGAGCACCCGGAAGCACTCCGCCATGGCCAGGTCGAAGCGCGGCCCGTCCATCAGGGCCATGAAGGAGACGACCGCGTCGAAGGTGGCATCGGCGAAGGGCGCGAGGTCGGTATAGGAGGTACGCGCGTAGCGAATGCCCAGCGGGGCCCGGCGCTCCTCGTCCTGGGCCAGCTCGATCATGCGGGCGGAGAGGTCCACGCCGGTCATGTGGGCGCCGCTCCGCGCGAGCACGCGCGTGTTGTAGCCGTCGCCGCATCCGGCGTCGAGGACCTGGCGGCCGCGCAGATCGCCGATGAGCGCCAGGAAGGCAGGATTGTTCATGAACTCGCGGGCGATGTCGTGGCCCTGCCGGACCTCGCGCGTCCACGCGGCCGCGTTGTCGTCCCAGTAGCGGGCGACGTCCTCGAGGGAGAAGTCGGGATCACTCATCGGCGGAAGGCGCGATCCTGCCAGATCGATCGGCGCGTGTCAAACCGACGGCGGAGGCGAGCCGGCCCGGTTGACCTCTCGGGTGCTCCAGCATAGGCTCGGCGCATGACGATGCGGAGTGCGGCGTCTCTGGCCCTGATCGGCGCGGTCCTGGTGGCGATCGTGCTGGTGGTCGGGTTCGTGCTCGACCTGCTGAACGTGATTCGCGGCCTCGTCCCGGCGCTGAGGCTGGTCACGTCCTTCATCTATGCCTTCGCGAGCGTGGGGGCGGTCGTGTTCCTGTGGGTGTTTCGCAACGGCCAGTCGTGAGGCCGGGCCGTGAGAGAGAGCGGACTCGTCGGGGTGGGGGTGATCCTCGGCTGGCTGGCGAGCAAGACCTGGAGCGATCCCGGGTGCCAGCTGGGTCTGGTCGTCTTCCTGGTCGCCACCGCGGTCATGACCCTGGGCTTCCTTCTCGCGGTGGTC
>DASZJM010000056.1:0-7611 GCA_035948165.1 Candidatus Methylomirabilota bacterium | reverse complement strand
GGTGCGGCGGATGACGGGGCCAGCAGGACGCTGACGAGGGCCACGAGCAGGGCACAGCGGCGACGCATCGGGACGATCTTACAACCCCCGTCGCCGAACCACGCACTTCGCTCCCCCGGCGGGGAGCCGGTCAGGGATTCTCGGGACGCTGCTGCTGGCGGAGGAACTGCTCGATCTCGGCGACCAGATCGGCGGAGGGCGGCAGCTCGTCCTTGGCCTCGACGGCTCCCGCCACGTCGCCGGCCACGGAAGAACTACCGCGCGGGGTCTCGGCCTCGTCGGCCGCCTCCCCCGCCTCGTCCTCGTCGTCGGGATGCTTGCGCTCGAGCTTGCGCACGTACTCGGAGATCTTCGCGTTCTGCGACACGATCGAGCTCAGGTTCTGATCGAATTGGTCGGCCGCCTCGCGCAGATCGGTGAGGTCCGCGTCGGTGTCGAGCAGGCTCAGCACCCGCCGGACGAGGGCCAGCGCGGCGCGCGGGTTCTCGATGCCGGAGACGTAGTGCGGCACGTTCGCCCAGAGGCTGGCCGTCGGCACGCTCGCCTCGCGGCAGAGGATGTTGAGCACGCCCACGATCCCGGTCGGCCCCTCGTAGCGCGAGGGCTGGAGGCCGAGCCGCGCGGACAGCTCCGCGTCGTACGAGCTGCCCACGAGCCGGACCGGACGGGTGTGGGCGACCTCGGCCAGGAGCGCGCCCAGCGTGAGGACCAGCGAGGCGCGGGACCGCCGGGCCAGCTCGAGGATCGCCGCGCAGTAGGTGCGCCACTTGAGGTGCGGCTCGATCGCCACCCCGACCACGATGTCCCGCTCGAGGCCGGCCGGCTGGGCGACCGAGAACTCGGTCGCGGGCCAGACCACCTCGCGCTCGGTCCGCGACCCCGGCTTGAAGCGGACATAGGGCCGGGACAGGCCGAAGTGGTAAAAATCTTCCGGGTCGATGGTGGCCAGCGGGCGCGACGACCAGACCTGGCTCAGGTAGCGCGCGGCGGTGGTGGCGGATTCGGCCGCATCGTTCCAGCCGGAGAAGGCCATGATGATCACGGGCCGGCGCAGCTGACCGGGCTCCTCGTGCAGCGTCAGGTACTGGCTCATCGGTGGCGCTGCCTCCTGGTCGGAGCATGCCTGAGGGCCTCCGCCGAGGCAAATGAAAGTTGACCTCTCTCGAAGCCCTCCGTATCATTACGGTTCGTGCAGCGGAAGCGGGACACTGAAGTGCCCTCAAGGAGGCAAATTCCCATGCGCGCATGGCTATCGCTGGCTTCGTTCCTCGGAGGCATCGTGCTGCTGACCTCGGCGTGCGCCACGTCGGAGGAGTGGTCGGAGTGGCGGGGCCACACCACCCACTTCGCCTCGGGCACGCACGGAATGTTCTCGCTGCGCAACAACAAGGACGGCTCGAATCCGCGGGTGGCGCGCACGGATGTGGACGCGGCGCGCGCGGAGAACTGGTGGGGCAAGGCCATCACGGTGAGCCCGGAGCAGATCTTCCAGAACTAGCCCTCCGCTCATGTCCCGGTCCGTCCTCGCGGTGCGGGGCGGCCTCCTGGCCGCCCTGCTGCTCTTTGGCCTGCTGGTCGATGGGATGACCTCGGCCGCCCGGGTCGAGGCGGCGCCCGCGGATGCCCTGATGCCGATCGAGAAGTACACGACCGAGAAGGGCAAGAGCCTCGCCAACACGCATCGCCTGCGCCTGATCGAGTTCTCCGAGCAGATCTACAACTGCATGCCGTGGCTCGCCGTCTACCCGGGACGCCTCGGCTTCCCGAAGTACAAGGACAGCGCGGACGACGACCGCTATCTGTCGATGTGGATCTGGGTCGATCAGCGGGAGGACCCCGTCTTTGCGGCCCTGCCCCAGGAGCGGCGCGCCTCCGCGATGTTCTCCCGCTACGGGGTCGACATGCTCCGGCGAATGGCCGCGCTCTCCGACGTCGTCGACGACAGCGACGTGGCCGGGCTCTCGGTTGTGCTTTCGTGGTTGAAGCCGGGCACCACCCGCCCCGGCCAGAAGGCGGTCAACGAGACTTTCGCGCTGTTCATCGACAAGGCCACCGCGGCCGACTTCCTGGCCAAGCGGGTGGCGGCCGACGAGTTCGTGAGCCGGGCCAGGTTCAATCTGTTCGACGGCGAGACCCTGGTCGGCCGCGTCCCCCTCCAGGTCTGGGAGGACTCGTTCAACTCCACCTACAAGCTCTCCAACTACCAGCCCCCGAAGGGGGCTCAGTGCCAGTAGCCCGGTCGGCCTGAGCCGGCCCGCCCGGCCCCCCTCGATTCGCCCTCGCGGCCCCGGATCGCCTGTGCGGGCCAGCGGTTTGACACCCCCCGAGCCTTCCGATAGCATCGAATCCGAGCCCGCGCGATGAAACTACCCAACCGTCAGAAGACCCAGTTTTCGCTGGTCTATCTCTTCATCGCCCTCATGGTCGTCTTCGGCGTGCAGAGCTGGCTCCGGGCGCCCCGGACCGTCGACATCCCGATGAGCCAGTTCCTGACCCTGGTGCACGAGGGCAAGGTCCTGCGCGTTTCCCTGGGCGAGCGCGAGATCCAGGGCGTGCTCAAGCCCGGCGCGCTGCCCACCCCGCCCGCCGGACCGGGCGATCGGCTGCGCCAGCTCCTGGGCGCCGAGCAGGGGCCGACCGTCTTCACGACCGCGCGCATCCCGGCCACCGACGACTACGACGTCGTCCGCGATCTGCAGAACGCGAAGGTGGAGTTCTCGGGCCGCATCGAGTCCACGTTCTGGCGCGACCTGATCTCCTGGCTGGTGCCGCTGGTGCTGATGGCGGGGCTCTGGCTCTTCCTGATGCGCCGCATGGGCGGCGGGCCCACCCAGGCCCTCTCCTTCGGGCGCTCGAAGGCCAAGATCTACGACCGCAAGGAGCTGAAGACCACCTTCGCGGACGTGGCCGGCGTCGACGAGGCCAAGGCCGAGCTGATGGAGGTGGTCGACTTCCTGAAGAACCCGAAGAAGTACCAGCGCCTCGGCGGTCGCATCCCGAAGGGCGTGCTCCTGGTGGGCCCGCCGGGCACCGGCAAGACCCTGCTGGCCCGCGCGGTGGCGGGCGAGGCCGACGTGCCGTTCTTCTTCCTCTCCGGCTCCGAGTTCGTGGAGATGTTCGTGGGGGTGGGCGCCTCGCGGGTGCGCGACCTCTTCGAGCAGGCCAAGGAGAAGGCGCCCTGCATCGTGTTCATCGATGAGCTCGACGCGATCGGCAAGACCCGCGCGGGCAACACCGGCTTCCTCTCCGGCCACGACGAGCGCGAGCAGACCCTCAACCAGCTCCTCGCCGAGATGGACGGCTTCGACTCGTCCAAGGGCGTGATCATCATGGCGGCCACCAACCGCCCCGAGGTGCTGGACGCGGCGCTCCTGCGCGCGGGCCGCTTCGACCGCCAGGTGGTGGTGGACAAGCCCGACGTGAAGGGACGCGAGGCGATCCTCGTCGTGCACGCCCGCAACGTGAAGCTCGCCCCGAGCGTGGACCTCCACGTGCTGGCCGCCCGCACCCCCGGCATGGCCGGCGCGGACCTGGCCAACATCATCAACGAGGCCGCGCTGCTGGCCGCGCGCAAGGGCAAGGACGCGGTCGACATGGCCGACCTCGAGGAGGCGGTGGACCGGGTGGTGGGCGGTCTCGAGCGGAAGAGCCGCGTGCTGTCCGAGAAAGAGCGCGACATCGTCGCGCATCACGAAATTGGTCACGCATTGGTCGCCTCCTCCCTGCCGAACGCGGACCCGGTGCACAAGGTCACGATCATCCCGCGCGGGGTGGCCGCGCTGGGCGCCACCTACCAGCTGCCGCTCGAGGACCGCTACCTCCTGACCCGCAGCGAGCTCGAGGACCGCATCGCGGTCCTGCTCGGCGGCCGCGTCGCGGAAGAGATCATCTACGGCGAGGTCTCGACCGGGGCCCACAACGACCTCGAGCGGGGCACCGAGCTGGCCCGGCTCATGGTCATGCAGTACGGCATGTCCGAGGCGCTCGGGCCCATGACCTTCGGCGGAGGGCAGCAGTCGATGTTCCTCCGCGGCTCGGGCCTGCCCCAGGAGCGTGAATACAGCGAAGAGAGCGCGCGCCGCATCGACTCCGAGACGCGCGCGATCATCGATCGCATCTACGACCGCGTCCGCGATCTCCTCACCGCCCGCAAGCGGGTGCTGGTGGAGGCGGCCGCCGAGCTGAAACAGAAAGAGACGCTCGAGGGCGACCGGCTCCGGGAGCTGCTGGCCGGCGAGCCCGTGGGGGCACAGGCATGATCTCTCTCAAGCGCAGCACGCTGGGGTTCGTGGTGCTCGTCACGCTCGTGGTCGGCGCGGGGCTCGGCACCTGGGGAGCCGGCGCGGTCGACCAGATCAAGCCGTCCGGGCCCGGCACGGGCACGCTCGGTCCCCTGCCCTCCGGCACCCAGCCCCGCATCGTGCCGGCGGCCCTGCCCATCCCGTCGGGCAGCTTCGCCCAGGTGGCGGAGAGCGTGGGGCCGGCGGTGGTCAACATCAACACCGTGACCCGGGTCAGCGGACGCACCCCGGTGGAGGAGTTCTTCGGCGACGAGATGCTCAAGCGGTTCTTCGGGGAAGCCCCCGAGCGCCAGCAGGTCCAGCGAAGCCTCGGCTCGGGCGTGATCGTCGACCCCTCCGGCATCGTGCTCACCAACGCCCACGTGGTGGAGCGCGCCACCGAGATCGAGGTCGCGACCGCCGACGGCAAGAAGCACAAGGCCAAGGTGATGGGCGCGGACCGCAAGACCGACCTGGCCGTGCTCAAGCTCACGGGTGGTGGACCCTATCCCGCCGCGAACCTGGGCGACTCCGACCGGGTCCGGGTCGGCGACTGGGTGCTCGCCATCGGCTCGCCGTTCGGCCTGCAGCAGACCGTCACCGCCGGCATCATCAGCGCCAAGGGCCGCTCGATCGGCCAGGGCCCCTTCGACGACTTCCTCCAGACCGACGCGGCGATCAACCCGGGCAACTCGGGCGGCCCGCTCGTGAACATGTCGGGCGAGGTGGTCGGCATCAACAGCGCGATCCTCTCGCGCACCGGCGGCAACGTGGGCATCGGCTTCTCGATCCCGGTGAACATGGCCAAGCGGATCTACACCGAGCTGGCCGCCAAGGGCAAGGTGACCCGCGGCTGGCTCGGGGTCTCGATCCAGCCGCTCACCGCCGACCTCGCCAAGAGCTTCGGGCTCAAGGAACCGAACGGCGTGCTGATCTCCGACGTGGTCTCGGACAGCCCGGCGGCGCAGGCGGGCGTCGCCTCCGGCGACATCATCATCGAGTTCGACCGGAAGAAGGTCGATTCGCCCCAGGAGCTGCAGAAGGTGGTGGCCGCCACCGCCCCGGGGCGCGCGGTCCCGCTCAAGGTGTGGCGCGACAAGGGCGAGAAGATGCTCGAGATCAAGATCGGGGAGACGCCGGACGAGAACGTGGCGGCCAAGCCGGCGACCAAGGGCAAGGGCCTCCTCGGCATGGAGGTGCGCCCGATCACCCCCGAGCTGGCGCGTCAGCTCAACCTGCGCAGCCCGGACGGCGTCATCGTCTTCTCGGTCGACGAGGACAGCGCCGCGTCGGAGGCGGGGCTGCAGCGCGGCGACGTCATCCGCGAGGTGAATCGCCAGCGCATCCGGAGCCTGCCGGACTTCGAGAAGGCCACCAAGGACGTGAAGGACGGGGACCGCGTGACGGTGCTGCTGCAGCGAGGCCCGCAGTCCCTCTACGTCGCCTTCACGGTGGCCCGCGGGTAGCGGGCAACCTTCCCGCGCGGGTCGGTCACGGGCGGGAGCGAGAGGCGCGGGGGCGGCGGGGCCTCTGACCACGACCGGCTCCCTCGTCACCTTGCGTGAGGAGTTCCCAATCCGGGTAGGATCGCTGTAGGCAATCGCCGGAGGGAACGGGTCACCCGGCCTACCCCCGCCGCCCCCGCCCCTCCCGCTCCCGCCCTTCCCGCTTGGTTTGGCAGTCGTCGCCCTGCCGTCTTCCTTCCCGTCCCTCCGCGTTACTCGCTTTCAGCGCGCCGCGCGCGCCAGCCGGCCTTTGGTCCCGCTGCGCGCGGGCGCCCCCCCGCGGGCTAGCGGTCGGGGGCGGCGCCGTCGTAGGTTTCGCGGCGGCTCATCTTGCGCTGGAAGGCGAGATAGCCGTCGCGGGTGAGCGGGGGCTTGGCGCTTGCCACGACCTGGCGGCCGACGGTGGCGTTGTCGGCGAGGAGGTCGATGACCATCGAGGCGAGGGCCTTGGCGTTGGTGAGGTAGGTGAGCGCGGGGTCGACGATCTCGTAGTCGGCGCCGTGCGGGGTGCCCTTGGCGCCGCCGACGTAGGGATGGATGATCGGCATCACCTGCCCGAGGTCGCCCATGTCGGTCGAGCCGGTGCGGTGCAGGATCGTGCGCACGTTGTCGGCGCCGACCAGGTCCGCCGCGATGGCCCGGAAGCGCTCGACCAGGAGCGGGTCGCAGCGGAGCGGCATGTACCCGGGCAGGGTCTCGATCTCCACGGTGGCGCCGAGCGCGAGCGCGCCCGCCCGCAGCGCGCGGTCCACCTTCCGGTCCGCGTCCGCGATGGCCTCGAGCGACTTGCCGCGCACGAAGGTCTCGAGCCGTACCTCGCCCGGGATCACGTTCACCTGGCTGCCGCCGTGGGTGATGATCGGGTGCACCCGGATGGTGTCCTCGTCCCGGAAGGTCTCGCGCAGGGCGTTGATCGCCATGAGCCCGATGTTGGCCGCGTAGAGCGCGTTGACCCCGAGATGAGGCGCGCCACCCGCGTGAGAGGCGCGGCCCACGTAGCGCACCGTCTTCACCACGCAGCCGTTGTTGGACATGGGCACCGCGAGCTTGCCCTCCTCGCGGCGCGGGGTGGCGTGGATCATCATGCCCATGTCCACGTCGTCGAGGTGGCCGAGGCGGAGCATCTCCGGCTTGCCGCCCATGAACTCGAGACGGCCCGCGTTACGCTGGGCCACCCGCCACTCCACGTCGCCGTACTCCTCCGCGGGCACGCCCACGAAAGCGACCCGGCCGGCCAGGTGGTCGAAGGTGCCCGCCTCGAGCAGGGCCATCGCCGCGCCGAGCATGCCCGCGACCTGCGCGTTGTGCCCGCAGGCGTGCGCGGCCCCGGTCTCCGGATCGGCAACCGGGTGCCCGACCACCACGAGGCCGTCGAGCTCGCCGAAGAGCGCGAGGGTCGGGCCGTCGCCGGCGCGGCCCGCCACGTCGGCGCGGACGCCAGTGAGGGCCAGCCCGGTGCGCGGGGTGAGCCCCATGCGCTCGAAGGTCTGGGCCACCAGCTTGGCGGTCTTGAACTCCTTGAACCCGAGCTCGGGTTGCCGCCTGATCGTCTCGCCCAGCGCGATGATCTCGTCGCCCCGCCGATCGATCGTCGCCTGCACCTTCTGCATCAGCTCGGCCTTGGTCATAAAATGCTCCTCCTCGTAGGAGGCCGCCGAGAAAGGTCCAGCTGCGAGGCGGCGCCCGAAGGCGGCACGCGAAGCGTACTCCCTGTACGTTGAGCGTGCCGCCAAGGGCGCCGCACTCCCACAGACTGGGCCTTTATCGGCGGCCTCCCTAGCGTCCGCCGGTGACGGCGAGGGTGTGTCCAGTGATGTAAGTGGCCT
>DASZJM010000055.1:0-9987 GCA_035948165.1 Candidatus Methylomirabilota bacterium | reverse complement strand
AGGCCTGCCGGGTCACGCTCTCGAAGAAGCGCGGGAGCAGTCCCGTCTGCACGGCCTCACTGTAGCAGATCGCGCGGGCGCAAAGCTTTGGCCCGCCGCCGATCCGGGTGGTAGGCTTCCCGGCATGAAGCCGGATGGCGTCGCCCTCTCCGTTCCCTCGTCCCTGGCCGCCCGGCTCGCCCGGCGGATTCGCCCGCGGCGGCCGTGGATGCTGATCGCCTCGTGCCTGCTGCTGGTGGTGCTGAGCGTGACCCTCTGGGGGAAATGGGTGGAGAGCCGGGACCGGGCCGATCGTCTCGCCGCGGAGCTGAAGAAGGTCTACGTGGAGGCGGAGAAGCTGCGCACCGAGGGGGCCGTGGCCAAGCAGCGCATCGCCCAGCTCGAGCGCCAGCTCCGCGGCCGCGCCCGACCCTCCACCCCTACGCCCGACCGGTCGACCCGCTAGTCCGGTCCCAGACCTCTAGCAGCCGCGCGTTCTGCTCCGCGGTCCCGACCGCGATGCGCAGGTGCCCGGGGAAGCCCACCCCCGCGCCGTCCCGCACCAGGATGCCGGCCTGGAACAGCGCGGTGTGCAGGGCGCCGGTCCGCTCGCCGGACTTGGCCAGGATGAAGTTGGCCTGGGAGGGAGGCGAGGGCGCGCCGCGCTCGGCCAGCGCGGCCTGCAGCCGGGGCCGCTGCTCGAGCACCACGCGGCGTGTCCGCTCCATGTGCTCGGCGTCGCCCAGGGCGGCCACCGCCGCGACCTGGGCCAGGCGGTTCACGTTGTAGGGGGTGCGCACCCGGTTCAGCCGCTCGATGTGCTCGGGCCGCGCGATCGCGTAGCCGATCCGCAGCCCGGCCAGGCCCGCGATCTTGGAGAAGGTGCGCAGCGAGAGCAGGGTCGGATAGCGCCGCAGCAGCACCACCCCGTCCGGGGTGTCGTCGTCGTCGCAGAAGTCCCGGTAGGCCTCGTCGAGGATCACCAGCGGCGGGTCATCGCCCAGCGAGTCCAGGAAGCGCTCGAGGGTGCGCCGGCGCACGATGGTGGCCGCCGGGTTGTGGGGGGTGCAGAGGATCACGCATTTCGTGAGCGAGGTGACCCGGCTCCGCATGTCGTCGAGGTCCTGGTCGTAGCCGCGGAGCGGGCTCGCCACCACGGTGGCGCCCGCGAGCGTCGCCTCGATGGCGTAGGGCTCGAAGGAGGGCTGGGGCACCAGCACCTCGTCGCCGGGGTCGAGCGCGGCCCGCGCGAGCATGGCCAGGAGCTCGTCGGCCCCGTTGCCCACCACGATGGACTCGGGGCCGATGCCGAGCCGGCCCGCCAGCGCCTGCCGCACTTCGGTGCAGCCGCCGTCGGGATAGAGGTGGACGCGGGGCGCCTCGCGCCGGATCGCCTCGATCACCTGCGGCGAGGGGCCGAGGGGGTTCTCGTTGGCCGACAGGCGCAGCACCGCGTCCACCCCGAGCTCGCGCGCGACCGTCTCGAGCGACTTGCCCGCGTCGTAGGGCGCCACTCGATCGAGCACGCTCCGCCAGTGCCGTCGCATAGGGCGTCATTGTAACTGCGAGAGTTACTGCGATACAAGTTCGCGCCAAGTTTGACTTTCTTTTCGCTCCAGGCTACCGTTTCGCCATGTCTGCGGAACTGCTCCGACAGGTCCGCCGGGCCGAGGCGCAGGCCGAGAAGGGATTCGACGGCAGCGCGGCCGAGCTGGGCGAGCGCCGGCGCCGGCTGAGGCTCGAGGTCCTGCGGCAGCACCTCGCCTCCAACGTGGATTTCCTGCGCGCCGCGCACCTCGGCGGCGCGTCCGGCCAGCAGTCGGTGCAGGCGTACGCCGCCTTCATGGACGGCTTCCTGGCCACCCTCTACCGCCTCGCGGTGGACGACGCCCGGCGTGAGGGGCTCACGGCGACCCCGCTGGTGCTGGTGGCGCTGGGTGGCTACGGGCGCGGGGAGCTGCACCCGCTCTCCGACCTCGATCTCATGGTGATCTACGACGGCGAGATGGGGCCCTACGTCCAGCGGGCGACCCAGGGGTTGCTCTACGCGCTGTGGGATCTGGGGCTGCAGGTCGGGCACGCGGTGCGCAGCCTGCCCGATTGCCTGGCGATGGCCCGCACCGACTTCCCGAGCCGCACCTCGATGCAGCAGGCGCGCTTCCTGGTGGGCGACCGGCGGCTCTTCAATCGCTTCCGCAAGGTGCTCGCGGAGAACGTCTACCAGAAGGACTTCGCCCAGTTCCTCGAGACCACCCTCACCGAGCGCGACCAGCGCTACCGCAAGTTCGGCGGGTCGCCCTACATGGGCGAGCCCAACGTGAAAGAGTCGGCGGGTGGCCTGCGCGACATCCACACCGCGATGTGGCTCGCCTCCACCAAGTTCGGCACCCGGACCCTGCGCGAGCTCCTGGACAAGCGGCTCATCACCGCGCGCGAGCAGAAGGCGAGCGACGAGGCGCTCACCTTCCTGTGGCGGGTACGCAACGAGCTGCACTTCCTCTCGGGGCACAAGAACGACGTGCTCTCGCGCGACGTCCAGCCCCAGATCGCGAAGAACTTCGGCTACACCGCCGACGAGCTCTCGCTCGGGGTCGAGAAGTTCATGCGCGACTACTACCTCCACGCGCGGGTGATCCACCGGGTGTCGCGGCGCCTGATCGCCCGCTGCCGCGAGACCCTCTCGCGCCGGGCGAGCGTCCAGCGGCGCCTGCGCCAGGAGGCGCTCGCCGACGGGCTCATCGTCATCGACGAGCAGTTGCACCTGGCCCAGCCGGACGGGCGCGCCTTCCGCGAGGAGCCGCTGCGTCTCCTCAAGGTGTTCTGGCACAGCCACCAGCTCGGCTTCGAGCTGGGCATCGACGTGGAGCGGGCCATCGAGGATTCCCTCGATCTCATCGACGACGGCTTCCGCGCCTCGCCCGAGGCTTGCGATCTCTTCCTCGGCATCTGCCGCAACTGGGGCCGGGTGGCGCAGACCTTCCGCGAGATGCACGAGCTGGGCGTGCTGGGCCGCTACCTGCCCGAGTGGGGCGCGCTGACCTGCCTCGTGCAGTACGACGTCTATCACAAGTTCTCCGCCGACCAGCACTCGCTGATCGCGGTGCAGAACCTGGAGGCGCTCGCGCCGGGGCAGTCGGCGGACTCGGAGGGCAACGCCCAGGTGGTGAGCGAGCTGCAGCGGCCCGGGCTCCTGATGATGGGGATGCTGCTGCACGACATCGGCAAGGGCCGGGGCCACGGCCACGTGGCCAAGGGCATCCCGCTCATCGAGGCCCTCACCGCGCGCGTGGGGCTCGAGGCCGACGACGCGGACAAGGTGGTCTTCCTGGTGGCGCACCACCTGACCATGTCCCACATCGCGCAGCGGCGCGACATCGACGACCCGAAGACCATCGAGTCGCTCGCCGCGGTCTGCCAGACTCCCGAGCGGCTGCGCATGCTCTACCTGCTCACGTGCGCGGACATGCGCGCGGTGGGCCCCGGGGTCATGACCGGCTGGCAGGCCCAGATCCTCTGGGATCTCTACGCGCGCACCCTCGCGCGCCTGACCGACGGCCAGCGCGCGCGCCCCACCCGCGAGGTGGTGGCCCAGCGGGTGGCCGAGGCGATGCGGGGGGAGGTGCCGCGCACCACGCTGGCCGCGCACCTCGCGCTGCTCTCCGAGCGCTATCTCGCCACCACCTCGCCCCAGCGCGTCGCGGCCCACCTGCGGCTGCTCGACCGCCTGGCCGAGGAGGGCGTGCTCGCGACCGAGCTCTTCCACCACCCGGACCTCGGATCCTCGGAGCTGGTGGTGGCCACTCGCGACGTGCCCGGCCTCTTCTCGCTGATCGCGGGCACCCTCGCCGCGCAGGGCATCAACATCCTCTCCGCCCAGATCCATACCCGCGCCGACGGCATCGTGATCGACACCTTCCAGGTCAACGATCCGTTCGGGGAGGCGGTCACCGAGGAGGCGCGCTGGCGGCGCACGCTGGAGGCCCTGCGCCGCGTGCTGCGCGGGGAGGCGAGCGTGGAGGATCTGCTCGCGCGACGGCGGGCCATCCACCCGGGCGCGGAGGGCGTGGCGGGGCCGCCCAAGATCTCGCTCGACAACCAGCTCTCCGACAGCCACACCGTGCTGGAGGTCAAGTGCCCCGACCGGGTCGGGCTCCTCTACGTGATCACCCACACCCTCTCGGCCCACGGGCTCGACATCGCGAGCGCGCGCATCGCCACCGAGATCGACCAGGCCTACGACACGTTCTACCTGACCGATCGGCAGGGCCGGCGGCTCGAGGACGAGGCGGCGATGGCTCGCGTGCGCGAGAGCCTGGAAGACGCCTTGCTGAAGCCGTTCTGAGATGCTGAGCCACTACAAGGCGCCGCTCTCGCGGCTCGGGGACCCGATCGCCCGGGTCCTGCTCCAGGCCCACGTGCGGCCGAATCACCTGACCGTGCTCGGTCTTGGCGTGAGCATCGTGGCCGCGGTCGCGCTCGCCGGGGGGCGCCTGCGGATGGGCGCGGTGCTGCTCACCCTCGCCGGGCTCTTCGACTTCTTCGACGGCTCGCTGGCCCGGCTCGCCAACCGGGTGAGCGCCTTCGGCGCCTTCCTCGACTCGGTGGTGGACCGCTACTCGGACCTGGTGGTGCTGCTCGGCATCGTGCTCTTCTATCACCAGGCCGCGGACACCGTCGGGCTGTTCCTCACCATGGTCACGGTGCTCGGCACGGTCATGGTCAGCTACACGAAGGCGCGCGCCCAGTCCATCGGGCTTCCATGCGAGATCGGGCTCATGGAGCGCCCGGAGCGGCTCATCGTGCTGATCGCGGGCGCCACCTTCAACCTGCTGACCGCGGCCATGGTCGTGCTCGCGGTGCTCACCAACCTGACCGCGCTCCAGCGCATCTTCTATACCCGCGCCGCGTCCACGCCGCCCCGGGTGCCGGTGCCCGCGCCGGTGGTGGCGCCCGCGCCGGTCGTGTCGCCGATCGCGGCCCCCGCGCGGGGGGCCGCCGAGCCCGACGTGCCGCGCCTCCGGCCCTCGGCCTAGCCGACCCCGTCCACATTCCGGTACGCGGTCGCCGCGCCGGGTGCTTGGTACACTGGCGACCATGAAAAGCCTCACCGCCGGTGTGTGCCTGATCTCGGTGGTGCTGGTGGGCGCGGCACCCGCGGGGCTGCCTCCCGACATGCGGGAGCGCTTCACCGCGGCGCTGGCCACCCACAGGGCGGGGGACTGGAGCGCGGCGGCCCGGGAGTTCAGCGATCCGATCTGGGCCGGGACGCCGCTCGAGGACTACGCGCTCCTCTACCAGGCCGACAGCGTGCTCCGCCAGGGCGACGCCGCGACCGCGCGGGCCCTGGCCGGCCAGGCCGCCGACCGCGCCCCGGAGAGCGGGCTCACGCCCGCCGCACTGATCTGGGCCGCCTCCGTCGAGAGCGCCGCGGGCGACCCCGCCGCGGCGGTGAAGCTGCTGCAGCGCGTGCTCGCGAGCCATCCCGACCGGCCGGACGTGACGCGCACGCGCTACCTGCTGGGCGAGGCGCTGCGGGCGGCCGGCGATCAGCCGGAGGCGGCCAAGGTCTTCGCCGCGCTCTGGCTCCAGGCGCCCGCCTCCTACGGCGACGCGGCGGAGGCGCAGCTCAAGGCGCTCGCGGAGGCCGGCGTCACCGTGCCCGCGCCCACCGCGGCCGAGCGCGCCCAGCGCGCGGAGCGCCTGCTCGCGGGCGGGCTGATCGAGCGGGCCCGCGCCGAGGCGGAAGCCCTGGTGGCCGAGAAGCCCGCGCCCGACGTGCGCGAGCGCGCGCTCCGCGTGGTCATGAACACCTCGCGGCGGCTCGGCCGCGACGAGGCCGCGCTCGCCGCCGCCATCGACGGCCTCGCGGTGGCGCCCGCGGAGCGCCGGCCCGGGTGGCTGCTCGAGCTGGGCAAGCTCCGCCAGCGTCGCGACCGCGAGGCGGCGCTGGCCACGCTCGACCAGCTCGTGCGCGACCATCCCAAGAGCCCCGACGCGGCCGACGCGCTCCTGCTGAAGGCGGAGCTGCTCGAAGCCGCCAACCGCGCCGCCGACGCCGAGAAGACCTACGCGCGCCTCGCCGCCGACTATCCGGACGAGGACGAGGCCGCCACCGCCCTCTGGCGGCTCGGCTGGACCGCGTGGTTCCGCGGCAACCTGATCGAGAGTACGTCGCGCTGGACGCGTCTGCAGACCGCTCGCGGCGCCGCGGGCCTGCGCGACTCGGCGACCTACTGGGTCGGCCGCGCGTGGGAGCGTCGCGGCGACCGCGACCAGGCCGCGCGGCAGTTCGCCGCGCTGGTGCGGGACCAGCCGCGCTCCTACTACGGCCTGCTCGCGGCCAAGCGCGCGCCGGGCGCCGCGCCGGGCGGGGCGTCGTCTCCCTTCGTCTTTCCCGCCGATCCGCTCGAGGCCCTGCAGGGCGACGCGCGATTCGAGCGCGCGGTGGCGCTGCGCGGCGTCGGGCTCCGCGACTTCGCCGACGAGGAGCTGGACGATCTCACCCGCAAGGCGGTCGGCGAGCCCCGTCGGCTCTACGCGCTCTCGGCCGCCTACGTGGCCGACGAGCGCTACCACATGGCGCTGCGCATCCTGCGGCGGAGCTTCCTCGGCGCGGCCCGCAGCGGTACCGGCTCGCCGCGCGAGTTCTGGGAGATGTTCTATCCGCTCGGCTGGCGCGACGCGCTGACCGCGGCGGCGGGCCGCGCCGCGGTCGACCCGTTCCTGGTCGCGGCGGTGGTGCGCGAGGAGTCGTCGTTCTACCCGGCGGCCCGCTCGCGGGTGGGCGCGCGCGGGCTCATGCAGCTCATGCCGGACACCGGCCGCGCGGTGGCCCAGGCCCGGCAGATCCCGTTTCCCGACGCCGACGTGCTGGACCAGCCGGTCACCAACCTGGAGCTGGGGAGCACCTTCTTCGCGGGGCTGCTGCGCGAGTTCGGCGATCCGCGCCTGGCCGCCGCGGCCTACAACGCCGGACCCACCCGCGTGCGCGAATGGTGGGCGGGCCGCCGCTCCGACGACCTCGAGGTGTGGGTCGACCAGATCCCGTACAACGAGACGCGGGCCTTCGTGAAGCGGGTGATGCTCTCGTACGAGGAGTACCGGCGCATTTACGGAGAGAAGCCGGGTGAGAAGCCGGGCGACAAGCCCAAGAGCGGGAGCGACTCCTGAGCGACGGGCACCCCGCCTCGCTCTGGCGCCTGGCGCTCGCGGCGGGCGTCGACGCGCTCGTCGGCCTGGTGGCGTGGAGCCTGGCCGCGATGTGGCTGGCGATCGGGCTGCTCCTGCTGAGGAGCGAGCCGGACGTGCTGGACCTCGCGCTCGTCACCCTCGCGATGCTGCCGCTCGGCGTCGCCCTGCACGTCGTCTACCACACCGTACTGGTGGGCGGCTGCGGGCAGACCCTGGGCAAGATGCTGATGGGAGTGGCGGTGGTGCGGCGCGATGGCACGCCCGCCGGCTACGGGCGCGCGCTGCTGCGGTGTGTGGGCGGCGGGCTGTCGCTGTTGACGCTCGGGCTCGGCCAGCTCCCGATGCTCGTCACCCGCGAGCGACGCGGTCTCTCGGACCTCGTCGCCGGCACCCGCCCCGTCGCTATCGGCCCCCTCGCGCCCGCGCGACGGGAGTGACCGGCTTGGCCGGTCCCTCCAGCGGCTCGAGCGCGGCCAGCCGCTCGTCGAGCGAGGGATGCGTGGCGAGCAATCCCTCGAGCCCTTCCCGCTCCTTGGGTGTGTAGGCGGCGAGCCCCTCGAGCGCGCTGGCCAGGGTCCGCCGCGGCGACCGGTAACCCATCGCGCGCAGGATCTCGACCGCCTTCTGGTCCGCCTGCATCTCCTGACGGCGACCGAACGCGCGGACGACCAGCGGGTTCACCACGAAGTCGAGCAGCCCGGCGCCCGGCGCGAAGAGCCCGAGGGCGCCGAAGCTCGCGGTGAGCGAGAGCGAGAGCTTGCGGCGGGTGCCCACGTGCCCCAGCACCTCGTGGGCCACCTCGTGCGCGACCACCGCCTCGATCACCGGGGTGGGCTGGCGCATGAGGCCGTCGGTGAAATAGAAGGTCGCGTCCTCGTCGCTGTAGGCGGCGGCGGTGGGGCTCTTGATGAAGGCGAAGCCGTAGCGCTGCGGGTCGTCGCCGCCCGCGACCGCGGCGCGGCTCAGGGTCTGGGCCATCCGCGCGGTGCCGGGGTTCGACGGGGTGGCGAAGTAGGTGCCCTCGGGCGCGCTGGCGCAGGCCGCCAGCGTCACGGCCACCAGTACTGCGGTCACAGCGGCGCGAATCCTCATGATCGCCGCCCTCATCTTAGAAGGCGGTCCGGCCAGGCCCCGCGGAAATAAGGCCATCTAGGGCTTGGGGCCGCCGGGCGGCGCGCTGCTCCCCCTTGGGGGCAGGGTTTGACACCCTCGTGACATGCGGCGCGGGGCGGCTGGTAGACTCGCGGTAGGGAGACGCCAACGACCATGCTCATCAAGCGGGCCTCCGACATCAAGGGCGGCGAGATCACCGATCAGTGGTTGTACGTGAGCCGGAGGCGCTTCATGGCGGGGGCGGCCGCGCTCGCGCTGGCCCCGGCGGTGGCGGGAGGGCCGCGGGTGGCCGCCGCCGCGCCGCCCGCCGCCGGGCAGCCGCTCGCGGCCACCCGGAACAAGGCCTTCGACATCCCGGACGCCCCGACCAAGTTCCAGGACGCCACCAGCTACAACAACTTCTACGAGTTCGGGGTCAACAAGGACGATCCGGCGAGGCTCGCCGGGACGCTCAAGCCGCGCCCGTGGAAGGTGCAGGTGGACGGCCTCGTGCACAAGCCCGCCACCTTCGACATCGACGACGTGCTCAAGATGGCGCCGCTCGAGGAGCGCGTCTATCGCCTGCGCTGCGTCGAGGGCTGGTCGATGGTGATCCCGTGGATCGGCTTCCCGCTCTCGGTGCTGCTCAAGCGCGTCGACCCGACCGGCTCGGCCAAGTACGTGGAGTTCTCGACGCTCGTCGACCCCGCGCAGTTCCCCGGCCAGAAGAAGGGCCTCTTCAACTTCGGCGGGCTCGACTGGCCCTACACCGAGGGCCTGCGCCTCGACGAGGCGCTCCACCCGCTGACCCTCCTCACGGTGGGCATGTACGGCCAGGTGCTGCCGAACCAGAACGGCGCGCCGATCCGCGTGGTGGTGCCGTGGAAGTACGGCTTCAAGAGCGCCAAGTCCATCGTGCGCATCCGCCTGACCGCCGAGGAGCCCAAGACCGCGTGGAACAAGGCGGCGCCGCAGGAGTACGGCTTCTACTCCAACGTCAACCCGAAGGTGGACCACCCGCGCTGGAGCCAGGCCACCGAGCGGCGCATCGGCGAGTTCCGGCGGCGCGAGACGTTGATGTGGAACGGCTACGACCAGGTGGCGGGACTCTACGCGGGGATGGATCTGAAGAAATCGTACTAGTCCCGCCGGAGCTCACGGGCCCGCCGGCATGACCCGCCGGGGGCGGGTCGCGCTGAAGATCGCGCTGTGGGGCGCCTGCCTCGCGCCGCTGGCGGTGCTCGGATACCGCGCCTGGGTCGGGAACCTGACCGCCAACCCGATCAGCTTCATCACCAACTGGCTGGGCGACTGGACGCTCCGGATCCTCCTGGTCAGCCTGGCCATGACCCCGCTGCGCACCCTCACCGGCTGGTCGTGGCCGATCGCGCTGCGCCGGCCGTTGGGGCTCTTCGCGTTCGCCTACGCGTCGCTCCACTTCTGCGTGTGGCTCGTGCTCGACCACTTCTTCGACTGGAAGCAGATGGGCGCCGACATCGTGAAGCGGCCCTACATCACGGTGGGCATGACCGCGCTGGTGCTCATGATCCCGCTGGCCGCGACGTCCACCGCGGGCGCCATGCGGCGCCTCGGCGGGGCGCGGTGGCGGTGGCTGCACCGGCTCGTCTACGCGGTCGGGGTGTGCGCGGTCCTGCACTATCTCTGGCTCGCCAAGAAGGCGAACCCGGCGCCGTACTACTACGCGGCCGCGTTCATCCTGCTGAT
>DASZJM010000054.1:0-12063 GCA_035948165.1 Candidatus Methylomirabilota bacterium | reverse complement strand
GGCAGCGGGACGACGCCGCCGTCCTCGACCGCGACGACCTTCATCTCGTTGAGATCGACGACGGTGAGCAGGTTGGCGATCGGGCGCGCGTAGCCGTTGTCTCCCGGATGACGCCGCACCCAGGTGAGCGCGCGCACCAGCCTCCGCCCTTCGTCGGCCGTGAAACCGAAGTTGCCGGCCGACCAGGAGTCCACCATGGTGAGGCTCAGGTCGGTCACCCCGCGCTTGCGCACGGCCTCCTGCCAGCGCGGATCGGCGCGCACCGCCGCCTCGCAATCGGTGAACTCGTCGAGCACGATGGCGGGCTGGGCGCCCGCGACGTGCTCCCACGAGAGCACGCGCCCTTCCGAGAGCGACACGATCGCCTCGTAGGTCTTGCCCGCTGCGGAGTCGATCAGTACCACGAAGGCGGCGCGCTCCACGGGATTGCCCGGCCGGTGGTCGAGCACGACCTTCTTGGCCGGCTCGTGGAGCATCACGAAGATCACCCGGATCCGCGGGCCGAGGGAGCGCTCGCCCCGCACGATCTCCCACGCCCGCTCGATCTCGGGCGCGGTCAGGGGGTCCAGCGGGTGGATGCTCGGGGGTGCCTGGGTCGCGGTCGGGGCCATGGCGGGTCTCCTCTGGGGGCGATTGTAGCGGAGCCGGCCCCGCGCCGCGAGCCGGCCTACTGCGGCGGCAGCTCCCGGATGGGCCGCACCTCGATCGAGTGGCCGCCCACGCGCACCAGCGGATGATCGAGCGCGATCGCGACCGCCTCCTTCATGCTCGGGACGTCCACGACGGAGTAGCCGCCCAGCTGTTCCTTGGTCTCGGCGAACGGGCCGTCCGTCGCGACCGGCTTGCCTCCCGCGATGCGCACCGTGACCGCGGTGCTGGTCGGCAGCAGCGGATCGCCGGCGAGGAAGACCCCGCGCGCGCGGAGGGGCCGCGACGCGTCGATGGCCTGCTGACGGATCGCGACCCGCTCCGCTTCGGGCTTGGCGTCCCAGATGCGTTCCTCGCGGTACATGAGCAGCAGGAAGCGCATCGCGGAGTCCGCCGCCCTCAGCGGGCCGGGCTCGGGCTCGCCACCGCGGCGACGAGGTGGCCCGGCGTCCGGAACGTGGAGGCGATGGCCACCGCGGCGAGGCCGATGGCGAACGAGCTCAGGTAGAGCCACGAGTAGCTGCCGTACGTGTCGAAGAGCCAGCCGCCCACCGGCGGCCCGAGGGCCATGCCGAGGGTCGAGACGAGCGCGACCACTCCGGTGATCGACCTCGTGGAGGTCGGCGCGGGCGGGGGCAGCGAGGCGTGGATCGCCCCGAAGGCGGTCCCCATGATGCGGGCCCCGAAGTACTCGCGCACCAGGATCGCGTAGAGCGGCATCACCCCGCCGTAGGCGAAGCCGAAGACCACCCCGAGGGCGTAGAAGCTCGCGAGGTCGCGGGTGACGATGTAGAACGTGATCGCCAGCGCCTGGATGGCGAGCCCCACCACCAGGGTGCGCTTGGCGCCGACGCGGTCGGCGATCAGCCCGCAGACGATCTTGCCGCCGAGCGAGGCGAGGCCCGCCACGCTCAGCACGGTGACCGCGGCCATCGCGGTGATCCCGCGATCGATCGCGTGGGTCACCATGTGGAAGATCGGGCCCGAGTGGGCCGCGCAGCAGGCGAAGTACGCGAGCGCGATGGCCGCGAACTGGGGCGTGCGCAGCGCCTGCCCCACCGTGAGCTCGCGCCCGTCCGCCCCCCGCATGCCGGGCGCGCCCGCGCCGAGCGCGGCGGGCGGCTCTCGCACCAGCAGCGCGGCGGGGATGATGATCAGCCACGCCACGTTGCCGAGCACGAACATCGCGGTGCGCCAGTCGTAGGCGGTGATCAGGTAGCGCGCCAGGGGCCCGACGGTGGAGGAGCCGAGCCCGATGCCGGCCGAGACCAGCGCGACCGCCAGACTGCGGTGCTCCGTGAACCAGCGGGTGGTAGTGGCGGTCAGGGGCGTGTAGAAGCTGCCCGAGGCGAGCCCCACCAGCACCCCGAACAGGAGCTGGAACTGGCCGAGCGTGGTGGCCCGACTCGCGGTGACGAGCCCGAGCCCGAGCAGACCGCCACCCAGGAGCAGGACGGTGCGGGTGCCGAGCCGGTCGGAGAGCGCGCCCCACAGGAACGCGCCGACGCCCATCGCGAGCCAGTTCACCAGGGCCGCGGTCGAGATCCCGGTCCGGGTCCAGCCCATCGCCTGGGTCATGGGCTGGAGGAAGATGCTGAGCGACAGCATCGCCCCCATGCCGATGCAGGTGACCACGATCCCGATACCCACGATGATCCAGCCGTAGAAGATCTTCATCGCGGGCCTCACCCTATCACGGTCGCCGCTGGATGAGCTGGATCAGGTTGCCCTCGGGATCCTTGAGGGTCGCGATCGAGACCGTGTCGTAGTCGGTGGGCGCCTCGACGAACTCCGCCCCCGCTGCCTTCAGGCGCCGGTAGTCGCCCGCGAGGTCGTCGGTGGCGAGCCCGATCATGTGCCGGGCCGGGTCCGCGTTCTGGCCCCGAACGTCGCTGTGGGTCCCGAGGCCGACGCTGGGGCCGCCGGCCTCACCGAGCACGACGAAGCGCGGGGACTGGATCGACACCTTGAGCCCCAGCACGTCTCGGTAGAATGGCAGCAGGTTGTTCAGATCCGCGCTCCAGACCGACACCGCGCTCAATCCCTTGATCATCGTGCTCTCCTTGAAGGGGTAGGGCCTCACGACATGGTCGAACGGGAGCACCCGGATCGACAGCATCCGGCCACGGGGACGCCTTGGCAAGGCCGGCGTCGATTCCGGTCGGCCCCGGACGACTATCGGGTGTCCGCACCCATCCGACGCACGCCGAGGAGGGCGTATGAAGTACGTGTGCCTGGTCTACCTGGTCGAGAAGGAGATGGAGGCGATGAGCGAGAGCGAGGCGGACGCCTGTACCGATGAGAGCTTGGCGTACGATGACGCCCTCCGGCGCACCGGGCAGCTGATCATGGCCCACGCGCTGGCGCCCGTGGAGATGGCGACCACGGTGCGGGTGCGGAAGGGCAAGCTGTCGGCCACCGACGGGCCCTTCGCCGAAACCACGGAACAGCTGGGTGGCTTCCTCCTGATCGAGGCCCGCGACCTGAACGAGGCGATCCAGGCGGCCTCACGGATCCCGCTGGCCCGCCGCGGGTCGATCGAGGTGCGGCCGATCAAGGAGCTGAAGCCGTCCGCGAGGAGGGTACGATGAAGTTCGTGTTCCTGATCTACCACGACGAGAAGACGCTCGAGGCCCTGCCCGGCAAGGAGATGCAGGCCCTTGTCGACGGCGCCCTCGACTACGACGAGGAGATCCGCCGGAGCGGCCATTACATCGTCTCCAACGCGCTCCAGCGCGCTCGGACCGCCCGGACCGTCCGGGTCCGCGGCGGCAAGGCCACCACCACCGACGGGCCCTTCGCGGAGACCAAGGAGCAGCTCGGCGGGTTCTTCCTGGTCGAGGCCAAGGACATGGACGAGGCCTGCGCGCTGGCCGCCCGCTTCCCGCCCGCGCGCCTGGGGATCGTCGAGGTGCGGCCGGTCCACGAACTGAGGCACTCCTAGACGGGCCGCGGCCCGTCGACGAGCGAGGACCCGGTGGACGGCGCGCGCGAGATGGTGGAGGAGGTCTACCGGCAGGACTCGCGTCGCGTCCTCGCCACCCTGATCCGCCTCCTCGGCGACTTCGACATCGCCGAGGAGGCGATGCACGAGGCCTTCGCGGCCGCGGTGGAGCAGTGGCCGCGCGACGGCGCGCCCGGCAATCCCCGCGCCTGGCTGGTCTCCACCGGCCGCTTCAAGGCGATCGACGCCATCCGCCGGCGCGCCCGCTTCGACGCCTCGCAGAGCGATCTGGCCGACCGGCTCGCCGCCGAGGCCTCCGACACCGAGCCGCGCGAGCCCGGGGAGATCGAGGACGACCGGCTGCGCCTGATCTTCACCTGCTGCCACCCCGCCCTGCCCGCGGACGCCCAGGTGGCCCTCACCCTCCGCGAGGTCTGCGGGCTCACCACCGAGGAGATCGCGCGGGCCTTCCTCACCGCCCCGCCCACCCTGGCCCAGCGCATCGTGCGGGCCAAGGCCAAGATCCGCGACACGCGCATTCCCTACGAGGTGCCGTCGCGCGTCGAGCTGCCCGACCGGCTGGACGCGGTGCTCCACGTGGTCTACCTCGTGTTCAACGAGGGCTACTCGGCCTCGTCGGGTGAGTCCCTCACCCGCGCCGATCTCTCCGGCGAGGCGATCCGCCTCGGGCGGCTGCTGGTCGAGCTCCTGCCCGAGCCGGAGGCGATGGGCCTCCTCGCCCTCATGCTGCTGCACGAGTCGCGGCGGGCCGCGCGCACCGGGCCCACCGGGGAGCTGATCCTGCTCGACGACCAGGACCGCGGGCGCTGGAGCCGGGAGCTGATCGCGGAGGGCACCGCGCTGGTGGAGCGCGCGCTCGGCTCGCGCCGCATCGGCCCTTACACGCTGCAGGCCGCGATCTCGGCGGTGCACGCCGAGGCCCCCACCGGCGCCGCGACGGACTGGGCCCAGATCGTGGGGCTCTACGACGTGCTCCTGCGGGCCGATCCCTCGCCGGTGATCGAGCTGAACCGCGCGGTCGCGGTGGCCATGCGCGACGGACCCGCCGCCGGTCTCGCCCTCATCGACGCCCTCCTCGCGCGCGGCGCCCTCGCCGACTACCACCTCGCGCACTCCGCGCGCGCGGAGCTCTGCCGGCGGCTCGGCCGCACCGCGGACGCGCGCGCGTCCTACTCGCGCGCGCTCGAGCTCGCGCGGCAGGAGCCGCAGCGGCGCTTCCTCGAGCGGCGCCTGAGCGAACTGCTGGACTGACGCGCGGCGATCTGGCACGATCGGCCGGTGCGCATGCCGCTCGAGGACGTGAAGATCCTGGACCTGAGCCACGCCCTCGCCGGCCCCTTCTGCTCCACCATGCTGGCCGACTTCGGGGCGGAGGTGATCAAGCTCGAGCCGCGCGGCGCGGGTGACATCGCGCGGGCGTGGGGGTCTCCCCTCCCCGGCGGCGAAACCGCCTACTTCGTGAGCCTGCACCGCAACAAGAAGGGCATCGAGGTCGATCTCAAGGCCCCCGAGGGGAAAGACCTCTTCTTTTCTCTGGTGGCCAAGTGCGACGTGGTGCTGGAGAACTACCGCGTCGGCGCCCTCGCGCGGCTCGGCCTCGGCTACGAGGCCGCGCGCGAGCGGAACGCGGGCATCATCTACTGCTCGGTCTCCGGCTTCGGGCAGGACGGTCCCTACCGCGACCGCGCCGCGCTCGATCTGATCCTCCAGGCCGAGAGCGGGATGATCAGCACCACCGGCGAGCCGAACGGGCACGGGGTGCGCTGCGGCGTCTCCATCGCGGACATGACCGCGGGCATGTACGCCGCGTTCGGGATCATGCTCGCGCTGCGGGTGAAGGAGCGGACCGGCCGCGGCCAGGCCATCGACGTGTCGATGCTCGAGGGCCAGCTCTCCCTCCTCGGCAGCATGATCGGCGGCTACTTCGCGGACGGCGAGCTACCGCTGCCGATGGGCACCGCGTACAAGGCGCTCCTGCCGTACCAGACCTTCCGCACCAGGACCCGCGACCTCGCGCTCGCGGTGGGCAGCGAGAAGCTCTGGAAGGTGTTCTGCCCCGCCATCGGCTGCCCGGAGCTGACCGACGATCCGCGCTACCGCACCAACGCCGACCGGGCGCGCAATCGCGACAGCCTGATCCCGAAGCTCCAGGACGTCTTCCTCACTCGCCCGTACGAGGAGTGGGAGCCGCTGCTGCTCGCCCAGGGCATCCCGATGGGGGCGATCAACAACATCGCCCAGGTGGTCGAGCATCCGCAGGTGATCGCCCGTGGCGCGCTGGTGGAGACCTCGCATCCCCGCGCGGGCAAGGTGCGGATGGTGGGCGCGCCGGTGCGCCTGTCCGAGACCCCGGGCTCGGTGCGCACCCCCGCGCCCATGCTGGGCGAGCACACCGACGCGGTGCTGCGCGACCTGCTCGGCCTCGACGCCGACGCGATCGCGGCCCTGCGCGCCGCCGGCGCGATCGGCCCCGCCCGGTGAGCGCGGCGCCGATGCGCTTCGTGAGCGGCGAGGAGATCCGCCGCGTCCTCACCTTCCCCGCCCTGATCAAGGCGATGGAGGCGAGCCATCGCCGCCCGCGCATGGAGACGCGCGACGTGCTGATGGGCCCGGAGGCGGCGCACTACTTCGTGCGGTCGGCCACCGACCACGGCCGCGCCTTCGGGAGCAAGCTGATCGCGAGCTTCCCCGGCCGCCAGCCGGCGGTGCAGGCGATCTACGTGCTGTTCGACGGCGCGACCGGACGACCCCGCGCGGTGCTCGACGGCACCGAGATCACCTGCTGGAAGACCGCGGCCGACTCCGCGCTCGGGGCGAGCCTGCTGGCCCCCGCCGACCCGCAGACGATGGTCATGCTCGGCGCGGGCGCGATGGCCCCGTGGCTGGTGCGCGCGCACCGCGCGGTCCGGCCGTCGATCCGGCGGGTGCTGGTGTGGAACCGCACCGCCGGGCGCGCGGAGACGGTGGCCGCCGCGCTGCGGGCCGAGGGCGTCGCGGCGGAGGCGACCGCGGACCTGCCCGCGGCGGTACGGCAGTCCCAGCTCATCTCCTCGGCGACGCGCACCCACACGCCGCTCATCGAGGGCGCGTGGCTCGCGCGCGGCGCGCACCTCGATCTGGTCGGCGGCTACACCCCCGACACGCGCGAGGCCGACGACGAAGCGGCCCGGCGCTCGCGCGTCTTCGTCGATTGCCGCGAGTCCGCCTTCGACGGGGTCGGCGACATCCTGGGGCCGATCGCGAGCGGCGCGATCACCCAGGACGACGTGCGGGGCGACCTCTACGACCTGATCGGCGGCGGGGTGCCGGGCCGGACCGGCCCCGACGACATCACCTTCTTCAAGAACGCGGGCGGCGGGCATCTGGATCTGATGACCGCGCAGGCCATCATGGCCGCGCTCGACGACGGCCCCTGAGCCCGAGGAGACCTCGATGAACGGTGCGGAGAGCCTGGCGCGGACGCTGGTGGCGGGCGGGGTCGACGTGTGCTTCACCAACCCCGGCACCTCCGAGATGCACTTCGTGGCCGCGCTCGACAAGGTGGAGGGCATCCGCTGCGTCCTCGGCCTCTTCGAGGGCGTGGTGACCGGCGCGGCGGACGGCTACTGGCGGATGGCGGACCGGCCGGCCGCGACGCTGCTCCACCTGGGCCCCGGCCTCGGCAACGGGCTCGCCAACCTGCACAACGCGCGCAAAGCCGCCTCGGGCATCGTCAACATCGTGGGCGAGCACGCGACCTATCACGTCAAGCACGACGCCCCGCTGACCTCGGACATCGAGGGCATCGCGCGGCCGGTCTCGGCGTGGGTGCGCACCTCGCCGAGCGCGCGGGCGGTCGCCGCCGACGGCGCCGCCGCCATCGTGGCCGCGCGCACCGCCCCCGGCCAGGTGGCCACCCTCATCCTGCCCGCCGACACCGCGTGGAACGAGGCGGACGGGGTCGCGCGGGTGCCGCCGGTCCCCGCGCGCGCCGCGGTCGCCGCCGACGCGATCGAGCGCTGCGCGAAGGCCCTGCGCTCGGGCGAGCCCGCGATGCTGATGCTGACCGGCCTCGCGGTGCGCGAGCGTGGGCTCGCGCTGGCCGGGCGCATCGCGACCGCCACCGGCGCGCGCGTCATCGCCCAGGGCTCCAACGCCCGGATCCAGCGCGGCGCGGGCCGCGTGCCGATCGAGCGGCTGCCCTACCCGGTGGACCAGGCCCTCGCGGTGCTGAAGGACGTGCGCCACCTCATCCTGGTCGGCGCCAAGGCCCCGGTGGCGTTCTTCGCCTATCCGGACAAGCCGAGCGTGCTGACGCCCGACGACTGCCAGATCCACCAGCTCGCCACGATCGCGGAGGACTCCGTCGGCGCGCTGGAGGCGCTCGCCGACGCGGTCGGCGCGAAGAAGAACGGCGAGGTGGTCCAGCCGCCCGGCCGCCCCGCGCTGCCCACCGGCGCGCTCACCCCCGACACGCTGGCCGCCGCGCTCGGCGCGCTGCTGCCCGAGGGGGCCATCGTCTCCGACGAGTCGGTGACGAGCGGCCGCGGATTCTTCAAGGCCACCGCGGGCGCGCCGCCGCACGACTGGATGAACAACATGGGCGGCTCGATCGGCCTCGGCCTGCCGCTCGCCACCGGCGCCGCGGTCGCGTGCCCGGATCGCAAGGTGGTGTGCCTCGAGGGCGACGGCAGCGGCATGTACACGCTGCAGGCGCTCTGGACCCAGGCGCGCGAAGGCCTCGACGTGACCACGGTGGTCTTCGCCAATCGCACCTACGCGATCCTGCGCCACGAGCTCTCCGGCGTTCGCGCGGGAACGCCCGGCCCGAAGGCGGCCGACATGCTCGACATCGGCCGGCCCGACCTCGACTGGGTGGCGCTCGCGCGCGGCATGGGCGTGCCCGCGAGCCGCGCCACCACCGCGGAGGAGTTCACCAAGCAGTTTGCGGCCGGGCTCGCGACGCCCGGCCCATACCTCGTGGAGGCGGTCCTGTGAAGAAGGAGATCATCCGCGTCGGCGTCGAGCGGCCGAACCCGAATCTCTCGCTGGCCACCAAGTTCGGCAACCTCGTGTTCGTCTCGGGCCAGACCGGGCGGCACCCGACCACCGGCGAGGTCGGCAAGGACATCCGCGAGCAGACCCGCAACACGCTGGAGCGCATCAAGGTGATCCTGGGTGCGGCGGGCACCTCGCTCGACAACGTCCTGAGCGCGATGACGCACCTGACCCGGGTCCAGGACCTGGCCGCCTACAACGAGGAGTACGCCAAGTATTTCCCGACCGACAAGCCGGCGCGCACCACCGTGACGGTGGCCACGCTCAACTCGCCCGAGCTGCTGATCGAGATCACGGTCATCGCCGGCATCCCCGACTGATCGGCTAGCCGTCGCGGGCGAGCGTCCAGCCGAGCCCGGCGCGGCGGCCCACCAGGACCAGCAGCGCGACCGCGACGAGCCCGCCCCCGCCGCCGCAGAGGCAGGCCGCGCGCACGCCCACGTGCTCGGCGAGCGTGCCCACCAGGAGGGAGCCGAACGGGGTCATCCCGGCGTTGGCGAGCGCGTAGAGCCCCATCACCCGCCCGCGGAGCGCGTCCGGCGTGGTGAGCTGGAGCGTGGTGTTGCAGCCGGTCGAGAAGAGAATCTGGCAGAAGCCGAGCCCGACGAGCAGGACCGCGGCGGTCCCGAAGTGCCCCACCAGGCCGAGCCCGGCGGTGCCCGCGCTCAGGACGGTGGCGGAGACGGCGAGGAACCGCAGCGACGGCCGTCCCCGCCGCAGCGCGGTCAGCCCGATCCCGGCCAGCACCGCGCCCGCCCCGAGCGACGACATGAGCAGACCGAAGCCGTGGGCGCCCTCGCCGAGCACGTCCCTGGCCACCAGGGGCACCACCACGTTGAAGTTCAGCACGAGGATGCTGATCGCGACGATCAGGGTCAGCGTGAACGCGACCGCCGGGGTGCGCGCCGCATAGTCCAGCGCGCCCCATACGCCCTCGCGGATCCCGAGTCGCCCGGCCGGATCGGGATCGCCTGGCGTGCGGGTCGCGAGCAGCGCGGCGAGGACCGCGACGAAGCTCAACCCGTTCAGCAGGAAGGCCAGCGCCACCCCGAAGCGGGCGATGAGCAGGCCCGCGACCGCGGGGCCCACGATGCGCGCGCCGTTGAAGACCAGCGAGTTCAGCGCAACCGCGTTGGCCAGATCGGCGCGGCCCACCAGGTCGGTGATGTAGGACTGGCGCGCCGGGATGTCGATGGCCCGGCCGAGCCCGTAGATCAGGGCCAGGACCGCCACGTGCCAGTAGCGCACCTGCCCGCTCCAGACCAGCGCGGCCAGCACGAAGGCCTGCCCCATCATGGTGGCCTGGGTCAGCAGGATGATGCGACGCTTGGGGAAGCGGTCGCTGAGGGCGCCGCCCACCGGCGAGAAGAGCAGGATCGGGGTGAACTGGAGCGCGGTCACCAGGCCCAGGTGAAACGGCGAGCCGGTCAGCTCGAGCACGAGCCAGGCCTGGCCCACGCTCTGCATCCACGTGCCGATCAGCGAGACGAGCTGGCCGCTCCAGAAGAGGCGAAAGTCGCGATGACGGAGCGCGGCCAGGCGGGCCGGGCTCGCGGGGGGGCTCACGCGGGACGGGCTCAGCGCGCCGCCGCGACGCGCGTGGCGGCCAGGCGCGCGGCGCGCTCGTGCAGCGCGGGCGACCCGAGGCGCTCGGCCCAGCCCGCGAAGGCCGCGCGCGGACCCGTCCAGCGGAGCGCGTCGATGTCGCCCACCGCCGCGTCGGTGCGCAGGGTCGCGAGGGTGCGAAAGAGTCGGGCGCGCTCGCGCTGCTCGTCGAGGGTGGCGGCCAGCCGCGCGGCGCCGCGCACCGCCACATCCCAGTCCGCGGCCCGCGGCGGGATCGCCTCGAGGTGGCGGTAGCGCGCGAGCAGCGCCGCGGCGGACGCGGGCCCCCAGCCGGGCAGGCCGGGGAAGCCGTCGGCCGCGTCGCCCACCAGCGCGAGCCAGTCGGGGATCGAGGCGGGCGGCACGCCGAACTTCTTCACCACCCCCGCCTCGTCGCGCACCTCGCGCCGACGCCGGTCGAGCTGGACGACGCGGTCGCCGCGCACGCACTGGGCGAGGTCCTTGTCGGGCGTGCAGATCACCACCTGCGCGACCCGGGAGTCCGCCCCGGCCATCGCCGCCGCGCTGGCGAGCGCGTCGTCCGCCTCGAACTCGACCATCGCCCACACCACCACCCCCAGCGCGTCCAGCGCGTCCTCCAGCGGCTCGAACTGCCCGTAGAGCAGTGGGTCGATGCCCTCGCCGGTCTTGTAGCCGGGCCAGAGCGCGTTGCGGAACGACTCGATCACGTGATCGGTGGCGACGCCCAGGTGGGTGGCGCCCTCCTCGAGCATCCCCAGGATCGAGCCGACCACGCCGCGCACCGCGCGCAGCTCCGGGGGCGCGCTCCGGTCGTAGGCCGCCGCGGGCGAGAGGAAGTAGCGGAAGAGCTCGTAGGTGCCGTCGACCAGGTGGGCGATCACGGCCAGAACGATACGCCACCGCGGCGGTCGGACGCGGTAGAATCGGCCCCGAGATGAAGATCCGCATCGGGGTGGGGGCCGGGGGCGCGTCCGCGAGCACGGAGGCGCTGGGCGAGCTCGTCGAGGGCCTCGACGCGCTCGGCTTCGACTCCCTGTGGCTCTCCGAGGTGCTGACCGGCCCCGTGCTCGATCCGATGGTGGGCCTCGCCTGGGCCGCCGCGAGCAACCCGCGCCTCAAGATCGGCACCACCGCGCTGCTGCCGGGCCGCAACGTGCTGCGGCTCGCCAAGCAGCTCGCGAGCCTCGACCGGCTCTCCGGCGGGCGCTTGCTGGTCACGCTGGTGCCCGGCCTCACCTATCCGCCCGAGCGCGAGGCCATCGGGGTCGAGCCCAAGCAGCGCGGGGCGGTCATCGACGACGCGCTGCCGTTGCTGCGGCGCCTGTGGGCCGGCGAGACGGTGAGCCACGACGGGCCCGCCGGGCGCTTCCACGACGTCCGCCTGGCTCCCCTGCCCGCGCAGCAGCCGCTCGAGGTGTGGCTCGGCGGCAACGTGCCCGCCGCGCTCGAGCGCTGCGGGCGCCTCTCGGACGGCTGGCTCCCCTCGCTCTGCACCCCGGAGGAGGCGGCGGCGGGACGGATCGTGATCGAGGAGGCCGCCGCGCGGGCCGGGCGATCGATCAGCCCGGAGCACTTCGGCATGTCGGTGGGCTACGCGAGCGAGCCCATCGATCCGGCCACCGCGCGCACCATGGCGGCGCGCCGGCCGCGATCGCTCGAGCTCACCCCGGTGGGCTACCCCGCGCTGCGGAAGACCCTCGAGCAGTTCATCGCGGTCGGCTTCTCGAAGTTCGTGGTGCGGCCGGTGGCCGCGCCTCGCTCGTGGCGCGCCGAGCTGGAGGCGCTCGCGGCCGCGGTCGGCGATCTGCAGACCTGATCCGCGGACG
>DASZJM010000053.1:0-3306 GCA_035948165.1 Candidatus Methylomirabilota bacterium | reverse complement strand
CTCTGGTACCGGTTCGGGGCGAACGTGGGCTACAACACGTTCATGCTGGCGATCTGGTTCCTGGGACCCCTTGGCGTCGCGCTCTTCGCGGCGGGGGTGATGACCGACCGGTTCACGCGCCTGCTCGGCCTCGGGACGCTCACCGGGCTCGGCCTCGCGCTGCTCCACACCAACATGGGCCTCCACACCGTCGGGCCGATCCACTACTCGGAGCTGGCCGCCCCGTTCGCCATCATCGCGGTGCACGGACTCGTCAATATCTTGCGGACCGCGCGCGCGCATCGCTTCGATCCGGCGCAGATCGCGAGCGCGGTGGTGGCCTCGCTGGTGATCGGCCTCGGCCTCTTCAACCTCGTCCACGCCGCCGCCCTCCAGGAGCAGGCGGGGATCCAGGCCGCGGTCTACGAGTGGGTGGACCGGACGCGCCCGACGCCGGACGCCCCGAAGGTCGTGGTGCTGGCCCCGCAGTTCGGCGCGACGTGGATACATCTACCCGGCATGGCCCGCGTCGGCTCGTGGGTCTTCGAGTGGCGCCGGCCGCATCCCGACTTGCGGGACGACCTGCTCATCCTGCACGACCTGCCGGGGCTCGAGAGCGCGCTGCGGCCACAGATGCCCGATCGGCGCTTCTACCGGCTACTGCTCTTCAACGAGCCCCCGTTCGGAGCGCTCGTACCGCTCGACGCCACCCCGAAGACTCCCGCGATCCTCTACGCGCCGGTGCCGGGCCGCTGACGCCGCCCCGTGAGGCTACGCGGGCTTCTCGCGGGAGATACAGACCAGGTTCGAGCGCAGGAGGGGCAGGCCGGATCGCACCAGCCGGTTCCGGCGCGAGGGAGGAAACAGGGAGAGGAACGTGGATGCGTTCAGCAGGTTCAGGTTCTCTACGTCCGCGAAGTACGAATGTCCCAGGGTCCGGAGCGCGGCGCGATAGGTCGCGTCCGGCAGCCAGTGCAGCAGGGGCAGGAAGGTGTGCAGCTCCACCGGGAATCGCTTGTTGGGCGTGGTGAAGAGCACGCAGCGGGAGACACGGCACACCTCGGCCACCAGGGCCCGCTGCTGATCGCGCGGGCCGCCGTGCTCGACCACCGCGTTGCAGATGCCGTAGTCGAAATAGTGATCGGGGAGCGGGATCGACCGCAGATCGGCCTCGAGATACCGGGAGCCGGGAAACGCCTCCGAGAACCAGGTGGCCTGCTCCGCCTCGCGACCGATCACGGTCAGGCTCTCCCGGTAGGGATACAGCGTCTCGAAGAAATAGTGAACCGGATGATCCCGGTGGCCGGACACTCCGAAGTCGGCCACCCGCGCGTTGGGGCCGGGCGAGAACTCCCGCATGAATCGCTCGAAGATGCGCCGGCGCACCTGGAACGCCAGATCGTTCTTGATCCGGTCGAGAGCTCCCAGCTCGGTGGAGTAGCGAAGCGCCACGACGTCCGCCCTAGGCCTCGGGGCGACGCGCCACGAAGGCCATCGTCGCGGTGCGGCTCACCAGTGACTGCAAGATGGTCACCGGCAAGAACGGCGCGATCAGCGCGGGGTACCAGCGGACCCGCCCGTTGGCCGGCACCCGGAGGCCGCGGTCGGCCAGCCAGTTCTGGATGCCCGCGCTCCACCCCACCGTGCGGAGGCGGGGGATGATCCGCGTGCCCACGAACCCGGCCTGCTCACAGGCCCGGGTGATCGTCTCCGGGCTGAAGAGCGCGATGTGCCGGGGAAAGTGGAGCGCGCCCCAGTAGCGCCCGAAGAGCCGGAAGTCCCAGCAGTCGATGTTCGGGGTCTCGCCGAACAGCGTCCCGCCCGGACGGAGGAGCTGCCACGCGCGCTGGAGCGTCGCGATCGGGTCGCGGACGTGCTCGATGACGTGGCCCATGCGGATCAAGTCGAAGGACCCGGGAGGGAAATCGGTATCGACGAGATCCCCCTGCCGGACGTTGAAGCCCAGCCGGGCCGCGTGCCGCGCCGCTTCCACGTCCAGCTCGAGCCCGCACACCTCCCACTTCCCCGCTCCGGCGAGCGCGGTCAGCGCGCCCCCGGCGCCGCAGCCCACGTCGAGCACCCGGCCCCGCGGGCCGATCAGGCGGGCCACCCGCCGCGCGTCGAGCCAGTAGGTCAGGCGGAAGAGCCAGCCGACGACCGGATCGTCACCGTAGACCGCGTAGGTCGGCGGGTAGTACGTGGGAAGCACGTCGCGATCCGGGCGGGGCGTCTGGTAGTAGAGATCGCAGGCGGTGCAGTGCGACAGCGTGAATCGGCCCGGCACCCCGTACTCGTAGTCTGCCGCCTCGAGGACGGGCACCGCGTGGCGATCGGAGCGGCACAGATCGCACATCGCCCCGGTGAGCTGAGCGTCCTGCACCGAGCGGCTCACGCGCGCTCCCCGGCGACCGCGCCGCCCCGCCACTCGGTCCGCAGGCGGTTCCAGACGAAGCCGAAGTAGCTGCGGTTGGTGGGCACCGGGATGCCGGCCGCCACCAGGAGGCGGTGTACCCGGACCAGGTTGTAGTTCGGAATACTCGGGAACACGTGATGCTCGTAGTGCAGGTACTGGCCGAGGGGCGCGATGATCCACCGCTCGAGGACGTTCAGCCGGCTGGTGCGGGTCATCCACGCCTCCTGGGGCGAGCTGGGACGATAGCCGGCCTCGAAACCGTGCTCGGCGATCGAGCGCACGCGGATCTGGAGCGGGTAGAGCGTCATGATCGGCAGAACGTGCAAGAGGAGGTAGGCCCACGGGCCTCCGGCCAGGGTGTAGATGCCGAGGAGCACCAGCTGGGTCGCGGCCACCGGCACCATCGACCCGGCCATCCGCGCGAAGTAGGCGGGGGTCAGACGCCGCCAGGGCGACACCGTGAAGGTGGCCCGGTCCGATTGCGAGTACTGGAGCAGGCGCTTGATCGCGGAGACCAGGAAGAGATCGTTCAGGAGACCACGGAGCACCGCCGACGCCGGCGCGCTCGGCTGGCTGAAGATGATGTCTGGATCGCGCTCGGTGTTGAGGTACAGGTGATGATCCATGTGCGCGGTCCGGTGTCCGCTCCGCGTGTAGCCGAGCATGTATGCGAAGAGGTTGCCGAGGCCCCGGTTCAGGCGCGGATTCCGGAACATCGTGCCGTGATCGCTCTCGTGGACGAGCTGCGCGGCGCAGTTGAAGTTCCGGATCGCGCAGAGGGCGAGGAGCACGAAGGTCCACCCGCGAGGGTGGAGGCCGAACAGTACCGGAACCGCGACGAAGGAAGCGAGGGTGCCGAGGACGTCCAGCGCGCTACGCCAGTCCCGCATCTGGTGAGCGGCCCGGAGCGCCTC
>DASZJM010000052.1:0-5796 GCA_035948165.1 Candidatus Methylomirabilota bacterium | reverse complement strand
GCCGGACCCCGCCGCGCTGGCCCGCGACGAGGTCGAGATCGTGGTGCAGGTGGACGGGCGCGTGCGGAGCCGCCTCACCGCGCTGGTGGGCGCGCAGGAGGCGGAGGTCCGCGAGCAGGCCCTGGCCGACGACAAGGTGCGGCCGTGGCTCGACGGGCGCCACATCGCGAAGGTGGTGGTGGTGCCGGGCCGCCTTGTCAACATCGTGACCCGTGGCTGAGCGCCGCCGGGCAGGGCGCGCGCTCGGCCTCCTCCTCGTGACCCTCGTCACGGCCGGCTGCGACAGCACCCGCGGCAGCCTGCCCGACCAGATCAAGACGGTGGCGAGGCCGATCTTCAAGAACCGCACCCTCGAGCCGGGCGTCGACAGCGCGATCACCTCCGGGGTGGTCAACGCGTTCTCGAGTGGCGGGCGGGTGAAGGTGGTCCCGATCGACGCGGCCGACGCCATCCTGCAGGGAGAGGTGGTGGCCTACAGCCTCGACGGCCTCGCGTTCGACCAGAACGCCAACGTGCGCGCCTCCGGCTCCAGGTGGTGCTGAACGTGGAATTCCGCGACGTGCGGAAAAGCGCCCTGCTGTGGCGGCAGGAGGGCCTGTCCGCGACCTCGGACTTCCAGGTCCAGGGGGCGGTGTCCGACACGATCGCGCGCGGGCGCGGCGCGGTGTCCCAGGCCGCCGCCGAGATCGGGCGGAAGGTGGTCAACCTGGCGCTGGATCGCTTCTAGGTGGACTACGCGGGATTCGTCAAGGCGGCCGACGCCTCGCGGGTGCCGCCGCTCACCCTGCTGCACGGCTCCGAGCCCTTCCTCCTCGACGACGCCCTCGGCCGGCTGACCCGCGCGCTCTTTCCCGGGCAGACCGAGCTGTCGCTGGTGCGGGAGACGTTCGACGCGCGCGCGGCGGGCGCGGACGCGATCGTGCAGTCGGCCCTCATGCTGCCGTGGCTCGGCGACCGCCGCCTCGTGATCGCGCGCGCGGTCGACGGCCTGAGCGCCAAGGCCGGCGAGTCCCTCGCCGCCTACGCGAAGGCGCCGAACCCGTCCACCGTGCTGGTCCTTGTCGCCGACACTCTGCTCGAGGGCGGCCACTGGCTGCTCCGCGCGGTGCCCGCGGCCGCGGTGGTGGTGGCCCCGGCCCTCGCGGGCCGCGCGCTCGCCGGCTGGCTCCGCACGCACGCGCAGGGGCAGGGGTACGAGCTGCGCGAGGACGCGGCGGCCCTGCTGGTGGAGCTCTCCGGCGACGACCTCACCCAGCTCGTGGGCGAGGTGGAGAAGGCGGCGCTGGCGGGCGGACCCGCCAACCGCCGCGTCGGCGTGGCCGAGGTGCGGGCGGTGGTGGGCGAGCACCGGCTGCGCCACGTCTTCGACCTGACCCGCGCCCTCACCGCGCGCGACACCGGCGGCGCGCTGGCCCTGCTCGAGTCGCTCCTCAACGCGGGGGAGGAGCCGCTCGCGGTGCTGGGCATGCTGGCCCGTGAGGCGCGCGCGACCTGGCAGGTCGCGGGCGCGCTGCGGGCCGGCCGCCCCGCCGAGGACATCGCGCGCAGCCTGCGCCGTCCGCCCGCCGCGGCGGCGGCCCTCCTGGAGCGCGCGCGGAGCGTGTCTCCCGCCGCGGCGGCCCGGCAGGTCCTGCGCTGCTGGGACGTCGAGCGGCGCCTCAAGCTGGGCGGCGCGGCCCGCCCCGAGCTGTCCCTCCTCGTCGCCGATCTGTGCGCGGTCTGATGACGCGCGCCCCGGGCGCGCTCGCGGCCGCGGCGGTGCTCCTCGGGTCGGCCGTCGCCCCCGCCCCGGCCGCGCCCGCGCCGCGCCTGCTCGCGGGCGCGACGAGCGTGACGGTGAGCCTCCCCGACGACACGCCGCTGGGCGGCTACGGCGGCTTCCCGCGGCGCGCGTGGCTGCCCGACCTGATCGGCCGGTATCCCGACACGTTCTGGTTCCGGCCCGCCACCGGGGAGCACGATCCGATCAAGGTCCGCGCGCTCGTGCTCGAGGCGGGGAGCGTGCGGGTGCTCTGGCTCTCGCTCGACCTGATCGGGATGGACCCCACCCTGCTCGCGGACCTGCGCGCGCGCCTCGATCGGCTCGGGCTGCGCTATGCCGCGGTGATCGCGGCTGCCTCGCACACCCACTCCGGCCCGGGGGCCTTCGCGCGCTCCGATCTCTTCGGCATCCTCGCGCTCGACCGCGAGTCGCCGCGGGTGCGCGGGCGCATCTTCTCCGCGATGGAGGAGGCGGCCCGCCAGGCCGAGCGCCGCAAGCGCCCGGCCACGGTGGGGACCGGGCGCGGGGAGGTGACCGGCATCACCGACAGCCGCGTCCACGGCCCGCTCGATCCGGAGCTCGGCGTGCTCAAGATCCTGGGCACCGACCGCCGGCCCATCGCGGTGGTGTGGAACTACGCCATCCACGGCACCATGCTCGGGCGGGAGAACTTCAAGCTCTCCGGTGACGTGATGGGGGACGCGAGCGCGCGCATCGAGGAGCAGATCGGGGCGCCCGCGCTCTACGTCAACGGCGCGGTGGGCGACGTGAGCCCACGCCAGCGCGGGTGGGACGGGGTGGCCTCGACCGGCAAGCTCCTGTCCGCCGCGGTGCTCGCGCTCTGGCCGCGCGTCCCCGCCGATTCCGACCAGCGCCTCGTCACCGGCGCCGAGACCGCGGCCCTGCCCACGCCCGGGCTCGAGCTCCGCAATTGCCTGGGCCGGTGGATCCCGCGCGGCACCCGCCTGGGCCTCCGCTCGGCCCTCCCGGCCACCGCCGACATCGTGGGGGTGGCGGTGGGAGGCACCGCGTGGGTGGCCATCCCCGGCGAGCTCGACACCCAGCTCGGGCTCGAGGTCAAGACCGCGGGGCGCGCGCGCTTCGCGCACACCTTCGTGGCGGGGGTCGCCAACGGCTACCAGGGGTACTTCATCGCGGCCCAGCACTTCCAGACCCCGAGCTACATCTCCTGCGGCAGCCTCTACGGGGAGCGGGGCGGGGAGATCATCCGGGACGCCGCCGTCGGCGCGCTGCGCGACCTCGCCGATCGGCGCGCGCCGCGGCCGGTCAAGCCGGGGCGTTGAGCTTGCGGGCGAGCGCGGACTTGCGGCGGGCGGCGGTGTTGCGGTGGAGAACCCCCTGGGTCACCGCGCGGTCGATCGCGCGGATGGCGTCGTGGACCGCGGTGGCGGACTCGGCGCCCTTGCCGGTGAGGGCCTCGCGGGCGCCCTTGATGCTCGAGCGCACCGCGCTGCGAATCGCGCGGTTGCGCAGCCGGCGCTTCTCGTTCTGCTTGATCCGCTTCCTCGCGGATGGGGTATTGGCCACGGCGTATCTCCTTTCGAACCTGAGCGACACACGAGCCTACCGTCGGGCCCCGCGAGTGTCAAGGAGCATGTCCCCCCGATGAGCGACGCCTCCCACGGCCACGAGCAGGTCCAGCGCGGGGTGGTCAGCGCGGTGGGCGCCATCGGGGCGGCCACCCTGGCGAGCCGCGTGCTCGGCTACCTGCGGGACATGGTGGTCGCCCAGACCTTCGGCGCGGGGCCGGTCACCGACGCCTTCCTGGTGGCCTTCCGCATCCCGAACCTCCTGCGGCGACTCCTGGGGGAAGGCGCGCTCTCCACCGCGGTGATCCCGGTCTTCACCGAGACCCTGACCCAGGGCGGCCCGAGCGCGTTCGCCCGCCTGGCGCGGGCGGCGACCGGCGCGGCCATCGTGGTGCTCTGCCTGGTCTCGGTGCTGGGGATTCTACTGTCGCGCCAGGTGGTCGCCCTGATGGCGCCGGGCTGGCGCGCCGACACCGGGCTCTTCGACCTGGCGGTGACCCTGACCCGCGTGATGTTCCCGTACCTGGTGCTGGTGGGGCTGGCCGCGCTCGCGATGGGCGCGCTCAACGCCCATCACCGGTTCTTCACCGCCGCCATCGGTCCCGCGGTCGTCAACGTGGCCATGATCGCGGCGGTGCTCGGGCTCGCCTCGCGGCTCGACCCCCCGGTCATGGCGCTGGCGGTGGGCGTCCTGGTCGGCGGCGTGGGCCAGCTGCTGGTGCAGCTCCCGGAGCTGCGGCGGCTCGGGGTGCCGCTCACCCCGTCGGCGGAGTGGCGACATCCCGCGGTGGCCCAGATCGCCCACCGGCTCTGGCCCGCGGTGTTCGCGCTCGCGGCGGTGCAGATCACGGTGGTGGTCAACACCCTGCTCGCCTCGCTCCTGCCCGCGGGCACCGTGTCGTATCTCTACTACGCGGACCGGGTGATGGAGTTCCCGCTCGGCATCTTCGGCATCGCGCTCGCCACCGCGGCGCTCCCGAGCATGTCGGCCCAGGCCGCGCGCGGCCAGATGGCGGGCCTGCGGGCCACCCTCGAGTTCGCGCTGCGCATGGCCGCCTTCGTGGCGGTCCCGGCCGCGGTGGGCCTCTCGCTCCTGGGCGCGCCGATCGTGCGCCTGCTCTTCCAGCGGGGCGAGTTCAACGCGGCCGACGCGATCCTCACCGCGCAGGCCCTGACCGGCTACGCGGTCGGTCTGCCCGCGTTCTCCGCGACCCGGATCGCGGCGCAGACCTTCTACGCGCTCGGCGACACGCGCACCCCGGTGCTGGTGGGGTTCGTCTCGGTGGCGGTGAACGTGGTGCTGGCCCTGCTCCTGATGTGGCCGCTGCGCCACACCGGGCTCGCGCTCGCCTCCTCGCTCTCTTCGTACGTCAACGTGGTGGGCCTCTGCTGGCTGCTGCGCCGGCGCTTCCGCGCGCCGCTCGGCCCCGAGCTGTGGCGCTCGTTCGCCCGCACTCTCGCGGCCTCCACGCTGCTCGCCCTGTGGTGCGCGGGGATGAGCGGGCTCGTGCCCGGCGTGCCCGCTCCGGCCCACCAGGGTCTCGCCTGGACGGTGGCCGCGCTGGTGGGCGGCGTGGTGGTCTACGGCGCCGGCGCCGCGCTCGTGGGGTCGACAGAGGTGCGGGGGCTCTATGGCATGCTGCGGGGCCGCCGCGGCACCTTGCCACCCGCGGCGGGCCGATGATAGACTCCCTCATGCTCCTGGAGTTCGCAGGGGACGCCTCGGTGATGGCCCGGGTAGGACGAATCGGCCGACACCGGGGCCGTCGTTTTTTCAGCCTCCCGCTTCGGATGTGACCGCGTGGCTCAGCGACCGGGCGCGTCCGCGGACCGCAGGGTGGTGGGAGCCGTGTCCGCACCGACTCCGGTCACCGCGTCGCCCGCGCTCCCCGGCGGCGCCGCCTCGCTGATCGCGGACTACCTCGCGAGCCTCCAGGTGGAGCGGGGCGCGGCCCAGAACACGCTCGTCGCGTACCGGCGCGATCTCGCCGGGTTCGCTCGCTTCCTCGCTCAAGAGCGGCGTGGTCTCGAGGCGGTGAGCGTCGGCGATCTCTCCCGCTACCTCGGCGCGCTGCGGCGGCGCGGGCTCGGGGGCCGGAGCGTGGCGCGGCACCTCTCGGCGGTGCGCGGCCTCTACCGCTTCCTGCTCGACGAGCGGAAGATCACCCGCGACCCGACCGAGCACCTCGACAGCCCGCGGCCGGCGCGCCGGCTGCCGCGCACGCTCTCGATCGAGGACGCGGCGGCGCTCGTGGAGGCGCCCGACCCCGAGCGGCCCGACGGGCTGCGCGACCGCGCGCTGCTCGAGCTGCTCTACGCCTGCGGGCTGCGGGCCTCGGAGGCGCTCGGGCTCCGGGTCGAGGACGTGAACTTCGCGGCCGGCTACGTGATCGTCACCGGCAAGGGCAACCGCCAGCGGCTCGTGCCCGCGGGCGCGCAGGCGCTGGACTGGGTGCGCCGCTACCTGGGAACCGCGCGCCCGAA
>DASZJM010000051.1:0-3726 GCA_035948165.1 Candidatus Methylomirabilota bacterium | reverse complement strand
GGCGCGACGGATTCGTGGTGGTGCCCGGCCTCTTCGACCGGGAGGAGATGCAGCGCATCTCGGACTGGACCGATGAGCTGCAGGCGCTCCCCGAGCGGCCCGGCCACTGCATGATGTACTTCGAGCCGAGCCTGCTCCATCCCGGCGATCGCGTGTTGCAGCGGATCGAGAACTTCTGTCCCTTCCACGCGGGCTTCGCCGCCCTCTGCGACGGGGACAAGCTCTGCGGCTTCTCGTCCCGTCTCTTCGGCGAGCCCGCGGTCCTGTTCAAGGACAAGATCAACTTCAAGCTGCCCGGCGGCGACGGCTTCAAGCCCCACCAGGACCAGCAGGCGGGCTGGAGCACCTACGCGGATCTCTTCATCACCGCGATGGTGAGCATCGACGACACCACCGAGGAGAATGGCTGCCTGGAGCTGGTGGCCGGGCACCACACCCGCGGGCTCATCGGAGACGAGTGGAAGCCGCTCAGCCCGGAGGACATGCGCCGCATGAACGCCCGCGCGGTGCCGACGCGGGCGGGGGACGTGGTCTTCTTCGACTCGTACACGCCTCACGCGTCGGGGCCGAACCTGACCCCGGAGCGCCGGCGCGTCCTCTACATCACCTACAATCGCCGCTCCGCGGGGGACCATCGGGTCCGCTACTTCGCGGACAAGCGGAAAAGCTTTCCCCCCGACATCGAGCGCGACCCCAGCCGGACCTACACGTTTCGCGTCTGAGCGCGCCGCCGGCGCGCTTTTATTGCGTCCGGGTGTCGATTGTGTTAATTCGAATACTTGTGACCCCCGACCGGGCGCTCTCCCGTCTCGTTCCGATCGCGTGCGTGGTCGCGGCGTGCCTCCCGATCGCGTCGCCCGCCGAGGCCTATCTCGATCCGGGTACCGGCAGCATGCTGCTGTCCGCGATCATCGGAGTGGCGGCGGCGGTCGGCCTCGCGGTCAAGATGTTCTGGTACCGGCTCGTCGGGTTGGTGCGCGGCAAACCGCGCGGCTCCCGGCCGGGAGCGGTGGACGGCGCCCCCTCCGCGGACGAATAGCCCGTCCTGCCGGTGGGGATCTGGCCGGACTGGACCAGCTACCGTCGTTTCCGGAAGCTTCCCGCCTCCGACCGCAACCTGGTCTTCTACTCCGAGACCCATCAGGACTGGCATCATCTCCAGCCGCTGATCGACGTCCTCATCGGGCCGCTCGGCCGCACCGTCTGCCACGTCACTTCCGAGCCCACGGTGGCCCTGCCGCCGCCCGCGCCCGGCCTGCACACCTTCCGCGTCCGATCGCCCGTGCTGTGCACGTGGCTCTTCCAGACGCTCCAGGCCGACGTCATGGTGCTCACCATGCTCGACCTGCAGAACTTCCAGCTGAAGCGCTCGCTCCATGGGGTGCACTACTGCTACGTGTTCCACAGCATGGGGAGCACCCACATGGTGGACCACGCGAACTCGTACGATCACTACGAGAGCCTGCTCTGCGCGGGCCCGCATCACGTGGCGGAGATAAGGCGGCGCGAGGCGCTCGCCCGCCTGCCCGCCAAGCACCTCTTCCCCTACGGCTACCCGCGGCTCGAGCGGCTGGTGGCCGCCGCGGCGGCCCGAACGCCGCGGCCTCCCGCCGGCGCGCCCCGCGTGCTGCTCGCTCCCACGTGGGGCCCGCAGTCGACCCTGCACGTCTGCGGTGAGCCGCTGATCGCGGCCCTCCTCGGGGCGGGGACCCGCGTCGTCCTCCGTCCGCACTACCAGACCGCCCGGCTCGCCCCGCGACTGGTGGAGGGCCTGGTCGCGCGCTTCGGGGCCGACCCCAACTTCAGTCACGTGGACCGGATGGAGGAGAGCGATTCGCTGCTCGACTCCGATCTGCTGATCAGCGACTGGTCCGCGATGGCGATCGAGTACGCGCTCGGCCTGGGCAAGCCGGTGCTCTTCGTCGACGTGCCGCCCCGGGTGCGCAATCCCCTGTACCGCGAGCTCGGCCTCGAGCCGATGGAGATGCGCATCCGCCGCGAGCTGGGGGCGATCCTGCCGCTCGATCGGATCGGCGAGGCGCCGCGCTACGTGGCCGAGCTCCTCCGGGACGCGGAGGCATTCCGCAAGCGCAGCGCGGCGCTCCGCGAGGAGTGGGCGTTCAACTTCGGCCACAGCGTGGAGGCGGGTGCGCGGGAGATCGCGCGCTTGGCCGAGCAGCAGCACGGGCGCGGGAGCGCGGGCCGCCCGCGATGACCTCGCGGCGCCGGCTGCTGCGATGGGGGCACTGGTTCACCGCGGTGCACACGGGCCTGCTCGCCCTCATCGGCCTGCGCTACCTGTGGCTCTACGCGCGGCTCTCCCCGACGGTGGCCTGGGTTTACGCGCCGCTCGCGTACCTCGGCCACATCGCGGTGCTCGCCTATCTGCCGATCTTCCTCTTCGTGCTTCCGCTCATCCTGCTGCTCCCGCGGCCGCGCGTGGTGGTGCCTCTCGGGGTGGGGCTGGCCAGCGCGGCGACCAGCTTCCTGATGCTCGACAGCCTCGTCTTCGCGGAGAACCGCTACCACCTCAACATCCTGACCGCCACCCTGCTCGGCCCGCACACGTGGCTCTTCCTCGGGATCTACTTCGGGCTCGGCCTCGCCATCGAGGGCATGCTCGCGCGCGCGGTGTGGCAACGCACCGCGACCGCCCCCACCCGGCACGTCGGCCGCTACCTGGCCCTCGGCCTCGCGCTGTGCTTCACGGCCGCGAACCTCATGCACGCGTGGTTCGAGGCCCGCTACGACGTGTCGGTGACCTCGTTCACCCGCTACCTGCCGCTCTACTTCCCTCTGCGCGACTCCCGCGTGCAGGTGCGGCTCGGCCTCGTCGATCGCGTCGTCGCCTGCGAGCGTGGAGGCGCGGCCGCGCTCGGCCGGCCCCCGGCGGGGGAGCTCCAGTATCCGCTCCACTCCTTGACCTGCTCTCCGGCCCGGCCGATGCCCAACGTGCTCATCATCGTCATCGACGCCATGCGGGCCGACGTCCTCACGCCGGAGTACGCCCCCCGCCTGAGCGAGTTCGCGCGCGGGGCGACCCGCTTCGCCTCCCACTACAGCGGGGGCAACTCCTCGCGGGCCGGCATGTTCTCCATCTTCTACGGCGTGCCCGCGACCTACTGGGAGGCGTTCGCCGGCTTCGTCCGGCCCCCGGTGATGATGGACCTGTTCCGGCAGCACGAGTACCAGCTCGGGATCTTCGCGAGCTCGCCGGTGTACCGGATCGTCGGCCTCGACCGCACGGCCCTGGCCCGGATCCCCAACCTGCGCCTCGAGACCAGCTCGCCCTACCCGGGCTCGAGCGGACGGGACCGCACCCTGACCGAGGAGTGGTTCCGGTGGCTCGACCAGCGGGACCCCGCGCGGCCCTTCCTGGGGTTCCTCTACTACAACGCGGTGGTGTCCAGTGAGCCGCCCGACAACTATCCCCACATGTTTCAGCCGCCCGCGCAGTCGACCCGCCTGCAGCGCGTGGCCGCGCTCTACCTGAGCGCGGTGCACTTCGTGGACGGGCTGGTCGGGCAGGTGCTCGACGACCTGCGCCGCCGCAAGCTGCTCGACGACCTGATCGTGCTCATCACCTCGGATCACGGCATGGAGTTCGACGAGAACGGGCTCGGCTTCTCCGGCCACGGCACGTCCTACAGCGACTACCAGATGCACTCCCCGCTGGTGCTGCGCTGGCCCGGCCGGCCTACCGGGCTCATCGAGCGCCGGACCTCG
>DASZJM010000050.1:0-9527 GCA_035948165.1 Candidatus Methylomirabilota bacterium | reverse complement strand
GGGGCACGGTGGTGACGCTTCGCCTGCCGGCGCTCCCGACGTCCGCCCGCTAGGCTCGCGTCACGCGGGCGGGGCGGCGGCCGGCGCCGCCGCGGGCAGCTCGACCCAGAACGTGCTGCCGGATCCCTCCGTGCTCTCCACCCCGATGCGCCCGTGGTGGGCTTCCACGATGCTGCGGGTGATGGCCAGGCCGAGGCCGGTGCCCGAGATGCCGGCGGTGGACTCGTTCCTCACCCGGTAGAACTTGTCGAAGACGTGGGGCAGGTCGCGGGCCGGGATGCCGATGCCGTTGTCGGTAACCCGCACCCGCACCGGGCCCCCGTCGGCCGAGCCGGCCGACGCCGCCCGCTCCACCACCACGCGGACCTGCCCGCCGTCCCGCGTGTACTTCACCGCGTTGCCGATCAGGTTGGTCAGCACCTGGCCGAGTCGCGCGCGCACGCCGGTGACGAGGGCGGCCGGCGGCGTCGCCACCGCGACCGCGATCCCCTTGGCCTCCGAGGCCGCGCTCGACGCCTTCACCGCCTCGCCGATCAAGGCGACCAGGTCGACCGGCTCGCCCGGGCCCTCGAGCCCCGCCTCGATCTTGCCCAGGTCCAGCAGATCGGTCACCAGCTCGGTCATCTGGCTCGCGCTCCTGAGAATGCGCTGACAGCGATCGCGGTAGGCCTGCTCGCCGGTGGCGGGCACCGTCTTCATCAGGAGCTCGGCGGTCATGGCGATGGCCATGATCGGGCTCTTGAGGTCGTGGGACACGGTGTTGACGAAGTCGTTCTTCATCTGCTCGAGGTTCTTCAGCAGCGTGATGTCGCGCAGCACTGCGGCGAGTCCGACCGGCTCGCCGTACTCGGTGGTCACGAAGACGAGGCTCGCCTGGGCGACACGCCCGTCGGGCAGCGTCAGCTCCACGACCCCGGGCTGCCCGATCTCGAAGAGCTGGCGCAGCGGCTCGTGCCCGATCGCCTGGAAGAACGGCCGCCCGGTCATGGTCTCGGGCGTCACCCCCAGCATGGCGCACGCGGCCGGGTTGGCGAGGAGCACGAGGCCGTCCTGTCCCACCATCACCACCGCGTCGGCGGTGCTGGTGAGGACCGCGGCCAGCGTCCCGCGCTCGTCGGCCAGCGCCTGGTAGGCGCGACAGGTCTCGAGGGCGCCCGAGACCCCGGCCGCGAGCAGGGTGGCGATCTGGAGGTCGTCGAAGGTGTAGGGCGCGCTCCGGCGCGCGAAGAGCAGCGCGCCGAGCACCTGCATCCCGCGTCGCAGCGGGACCGTGAGCGCGGCCTGCAATCCCGCCCGCACCAGGACGCCGTCGAGATCCGGCGCGCCGTCGGCGACGCGCTCGAGCTCGCCCACCAGATGCGCGCGGCCGGAGCGGATCGTTCGGCCGGGCAACCCCTCGTCGCGGGTGAAGACCCGGGTGCCCACCGGCTCGTCGAGGTGACCGGAGAGCGAGTGCACGAGGTAACCCCGCTGCTCGGCGTCCTCGAGGCAGACCGCGAGGTAGTCGTGCGGCACCACCGTCCCGGCCTGCTCGGCCAGGGTCTGGAAGAGATGGGTCGGGACGGGGGAGCCGGACAGCCCGATGAGGATCTCTCCGACCCGCCGGAGCCGGCCGGCCAGCGGCGCGATCGGTTCCGGGCCCGACGCCATGCGGTCTAGCGGCCCTCCATGATCTCCCGCATCCGCCGGAAGGTCAGGACCCGACGCCGGTTGGCCTCCGGCATCTTCTCGAGGTCGACCGGCTGGGTCACGGTGAGGCCGTACGCCTCGTAGGCCGGGATGTCGGCGTCGGCGAGCGGGGCCATCGCTTGCTTGCGCGCGAAGGCCGCCGCCACGTAGGGCGCGAGCGCCTCCGCCTTGCGGGCCGCGCGCTCCGCCTCGCGCGCCTTGAACTCGGGCATCACCGCGCCGGCGAACAGCTCGAGCGACTCGCAGATGTGCTCGTGCCGGTTCTTGCCGCCCTGCTGGATGAAGATGGTCTGGTCGACGCCGTACTCCTCGAAAGCGCGGAGGGAGGCGCGCAGCTCGTCCGGGGTCCCGATGCAGCCGGTGCCGCCGCCCAGGACGTCGAGGTCGAGCTCGGCCCGCACCCGCTCGAACTTGTCCCAGATGTCGGTGCGGCCGGGCTGGTGCTTGCCGAAGACGTAGTGGTGGCCGAGCGCGAACTGGAAGAAGCGGAACCCGTCGATCCCGCGCCGCCGCGCCTCCTGGGCGTCGGGATGGCAGGAGAACCCGGTCACCATCGCCACGTTCGGGTTGACCGCGTGCCCGATCGGGACGCACTCGCGCTTGAACGTCTCGTAGTAGTCGTCCACCCAGTGGCGCGCCTCGGCCGGGTCGATGAAGGCGAAGGTGAGCGCGCCCATGCCGAGCTGGGCGGCCAGGTGGATGGTCTCCCGGTTCGAGCAGGCGACCCAGAGCGGCGGATGCGGCTTCTGCACCGGCTTCGGCACCACGTTGCGGATCGGCATCGAGAAGTACTTGCCCTGGAAGCCGGGGTAGGGATCCATCGCGAGCATGTTGGCGACCTGCTCGGTGGTCTCCCGCCACATCGCGCGCCGCTCGGCGGGCTCGACCCCGAAGCCCTCCAGCTCCGCCCGCGAGGCCGACTCGCCGGTGCCCCAGTCCACACGCCCGTTGGAGACGAGGTCCAGCGTGGCCAGGCGCTCCGCGACGCGGGCGGGATGGTTGTAGCCGGGCGGCATCAGGACGATGCCGTGGCCGAGGCGGATGCGCCGGGTGCGCTGCGAGGCGGCCGCGAGGAAGACCTCGGGAGCCGAGGAGTGCGAGTACTCCTCGAGGAAATGGTGCTCGACCTCCCAGGCGTAGTCGATGCCGAGTCGATCGGCCAGCTCCACCTGGGCCAGCGCGTCCTGGAAGAGCTGCTGCTCGCTACCGTGAGCCCACGGTCGCGGCAGCTGGTGCTCGTAGAAGACCCCGAATCGCATGCCCGCTCCTTTCGCGCCCACCGGATGGCCGGGGCTCGGCCATCGTAGCGCAAGAAGCGGGCGAGAGGCGAGCGAGTGCGGGTGCGGTTACGGCGATTCGGCGAAGGGCCGCGTGGGCTCGGGCGGTATCGGCCCGGAGCCGGCCGGAGCCGGCGGGGCCCAGGGACGGGCCGGCGCTTGCGGCTCGCCATCCTGGTAGACGACCTGGGACGCCCGCTCGGACCGCGGAGCGGGGAGCGGCACGATCGAGGGACGGGCCGGGGTGGACGGCGAGGCCACCATGCGGACCGCCGGGGCCGGACGTGTCGTCCGCGACGTCCACACCGGCGCCGGGATCGACTTGGCCATCACACGCTCCGCCCCCTGCTTGTCCCCCATTTTGCGAAGCACGCGAGCCACGAAGCGACGGGTCTCCGGGTAGGGCGGGATCCCGTGATAGCGGACCACGTTCTGCTCGCCCGCGTTGTAGGCGGCCAGGGCCAGCGGCAGGTCGCCCTTGAAGGTGTCGAGCATGGCGCGCAGATGGCTCGCGCCCGCGTCGATGTTCTGGTCGGGGTTGTGCGGGTCGCTGACGCCGATCATCGCGGAAGTCGCGGGCATCAGCTGCATGAGGCCCCGGGCCCCCTTGGGTGAGACCGCGGCGTGGTCGAAGTTCGACTCGACCGAGATGACCGCGGTGATGAGCGCTTCGGAGAGATGGTGCCGCTCGGCCGCCGCCTTGATGTGATCGGGAATGGCGGCGAGATCGTACTCGGGAGCCTCGGGCTCTTCGGCTTCGACCTCCTCCACCGGCTCCGCTCGCGCGATCGCGGGCCCTGGGGCGGGCGTCGTCCATGCGCTGACTGCGAAGAGTACGACCAGACCTACCGCGGCGCCCACGGTGGGCGCGTGCATGAGCCACCGCGCCCGCTCCCAGTCGGGAAACAGGGGGAGCTGACGTCGATCGGCATCTCGATATCGGATCCAGATATTGGTCAGTGAGGCGAGCATTCGAGGACCTCCGGCTAGGGGCCCTACCATGCCAGGGGGGTGCCAACCGAAGAAAGCCGGGAGGCCTTCTATTTCAGCTACTTGAGCGCCGTCGTGGGGCTGTCGCGCCACCCCCGGGCCACTGTCAGGCGGGCCAAGTCAGCCCGCTGACAGTGCGATCAACTGTGGGTGATCTGGCCGATCCCGGGCAGGCGCCCGAGGAAGTTGCCGGTCACGCCGCCGTCGACCACGAGATCGTGCCCGTTCACGTAGCGGGCGTCGGGCCCGAGGAGGAACGCGATCACGTCGGCCATGTCCTCGGGCGTGGCCACGCGGCCGATCGGCACCAGCGCGTCGCGCGCGCTCGCCACCGTCTGGTCGGCGTAGACCTTCTCGGTCATGCCGGTCCGCACCATGCCGGGCGAGAGGCTGTTGACGCGGATGCCGTCGCGGCCGAACTCCTGCGCGAGCACGGAGACGAGCATGATGACCGCGGCCTTGCTCGGCCCGTAGGGACCGAGGTTGGCGTGCGCGTTGCTGCCCGACATAGACCCCACCGCCACGATCGCGCCCTTCGCCGCCGCGAGCGCGTCGTGGGCCGCCTTGGCGAGGAGCCACGTGGCGCGCGTGTTCACCGCGAACATCCGGTCCCAATCCTCGACCGCGTAGCTGACGAGCGGCCCGGGCCGGTTAACGCCCGCGTTGCTCACCAGCCCGTCGAGCCCGCCGAAGCGCGCCACCGCCTCGGCCACCACGCGGCCGGGCGCATCGGCCGTCGCCATGTCCCCGCGAAGCGGGAGCGCCGCCGCCCCGAGATGGCCGAGCTCCTTCACCAGCGCGTCGAGCGCGGGGGAGGGGCCGAGATCCACCGCCGCGATCTGCGCCTTGCGTCCGGCCGCCTGGGCGTCGCGCGCGAGGCGCAGACAGGTGGCCCGGCCGATGCCGCTCGCCGCTCCGGTCACCAGGGCGCGCACGGCGTCACGCCCCGGTGAACGTCTTGCCTTCGGTGGCGAGCCGGTCCAGCAGCGGGGCCGGCTTCCAGTCCTCGCCCTGCGTCTTCCGCCACTCGTTCATCCGGTCGCGGATGGTCTTGAGCCCGACCTGGTCCGCCCAGAACATCGGGCCGCCCCGGTAGACCGGCCACCCGTAGCCGTAGACCCAGATCACGTCGATGTCGCTCGCCCGGATCGCGATCTTCTCCTCGAGGATCTTGGCCCCTTCGTTGACCATCGGGTAGAGCAGGCGGGCCAGGATCTCGTCCTCGCCGATCTTCCGGCGGGTGATGCCCATCGCGCTCGCGACCTCGACGATGATCTTCTCCACGTCCGCGTCGGGGATCGGGGTGCGGTTGCCCTTCTCGTAGCGGAAGTAGCCCGCGCCGGTCTTCTGCCCGAAGCGTCCCAGCTCGCAGATGCGGTCGGCCACCGCCGACTTCACGCCCTTGCCCTTGCGGATGCGCCAGCCCACGTCGAGGCCGGCCAGGTCGCCCATCGCGAACGGGCCCATCGGGAAGCCGAAGTCGGTGAGCACCTTGTCCACCTCGTGCGGGAGCGCGCCCTCCAGGATCAGCTTCTCGGCCTCGCGGCCGCGCTGGTGGAGCATGCGGTTGCCCACGAAGCCGTAGCAGACCCCGACGAGCACCGGCACCTTCGCGATGCGCCGGCCGACTCCCATCGCGGTGGCGATCACGTCCTTGGCCGACTTCTTCCCGCGCACGACCTCCAGGAGGCGCATGACGTTGGCGGGGCTGAAGAAGTGCATGCCGATGACGTCGTCCGGCCGCTTCGTGGCGGAGGCGATCTCGTCCACGTCGAGGGTGGAGGTGTTGGAGGCGAGCACCGCGCCCGGCTTGCAGATGCCGTCGATCTTGGCGAAGACCTCCTTCTTGATCGGCATCTCCTCGAACACCGCCTCCACCACGATGTCGGCGTCGGCGATCTTCGACCAGTCGGTGGTGCCGGAGATGAGGCCCATCCGCTTCTCGACGTCCTGCGGGGTGAGGCGCCCGCGCGCGGCGGTGGCCTCGTAGTTCTTCCGCACCACGCCGAGACCGCGGTCGAGCGCGTCCTGGGCGACCTCGACCACCGTGACCGGGATGCCCGCGTTGGCGAAGTTCATCGCGATGCCGCCGCCCATCGTGCCGGCCCCCAGCACCGCCGCCTTCTTGATGTCGCGGCTCTTGGTGTCGCCGGGCACGTCGGGGATCTTGGCCGCCTCGCGCTCCGCGAAGAAGAAGTAGCGCTGGGCCTTCGACTCGGGCGAGGTGATCAGCTCCTGGAACAGCTCGCGCTCGCGCTTCATCCCCTGGTCGAAGGGCAGGTTGACCGCCGCCTCGACCGCCTTGATACAGTTCTCGGGGGCCCGGAAGCCGCGGGTCTGGCGCGCCACCGACTTGCGGAACTCGGCGAACACCTCGGGCTTGCCGCGCACCGCCGCGACCTTGTCGTCCAGATCACGGATCTTCTTGAGCGGCCGCTTCTCCCGGACCACCTTCTCCGCGAAGGCCACTCCCGCCGCGGTCAGGTCGCCGTCCACGATCTCGTCGATCAGGCCGACCTTGAGCGCCTCGTCGGCCCCGATCGGATCGCCGCTCACGATCATCGAGAGCGCCTTCGGCACTCCGGCCACCCGCGGCAGCCGCTGCGTCCCGCCCGCGCCGGGCAGGATGCCGAGCTTGACCTCGGGCAGGCCGAAGCGCGCGGTCTTCACGCCCACGCGATAGTGGCAGGCGAGCGTCACCTCGAGGCCGCCGCCGAGCGCGGTGCCGTGGATCGCCGCGACCACCGGCTTGGGCGAGCCCTCGATGAGGTCGAGCACCTCGTGCAGGCCCGGCTCCTTCGGCGGCTTGCCGAACTCGGTGATGTCGGCGCCGGCAACGAACGTGCGCCCCGCGCACGTGATCACGATCGCCGCGACGTCCGCGTCCGCGGCGGCCTGCTTGAGGCCGTCGCGCAGGCCCTGGCGCACGTGCTGGCTGAGCGCGTTGACCGGCGGATTGTTCACGGTGAGCACCGCGATGCGGCCGCGGCGATCGAGGTCGACGGATTGGCTGATGGCGGTCATGGCCTTCTCCTCGTTGAGCGGTGAAAGTGCCGCCCATGATAAGCGCCTTGCCGGGCCGCGGAAAGGGGGAAGCCCGACCGGGAGGAATTACCTGGTCGCTCCTTCCCGATCCGGGGCCACCTCGGTCGGACCACCGCGGAGGCGCTCCCGTAACTGCCCGGCGCCATTGCCCTTCCCGGTGGAGTGCAACCGGCATCCCCCATGCGTACTCCCAATAGGCAGGAGGACGACACGCATGCGTATCCCCTCTATCGTAGTCTTGCTCGTCGTCGCGGTGCCGCTGGCCGTGCTTCCCGCGACCGCGTCCGCGGATCCGCTCGATCTGAAAACGCATCCGGCCGACCGCGAGCGCGTGGCGCCGTCCGTGCCGGATCGTGACCTCTATCCGCAGCGCCAGTCGTTGCCGCAGCGCCCGCAGTTCATCAAGCCGCTGTCGCGCTCGACCGCGACCGGCCAGGCCGGCGTGGCCGGCTACACCGCGCCGAATCCCCCGGTGGGCTCGCGGGTCGCGGGTGACCACGACAGCGTGGGCTGGCCGGCCGTCGGATTCGTGATCGAGTGGGGGCGCGCCACGCCGCGTCCCAACTAGCGAGCCGGTCGCGGGCCGGGCAGCCGCGGCTAGCGAAGCTCGCGGGCGGTCTTCTCCACGAAGCGCACGAGGCCGTCGGCCTCGAGCGAGCGCGGCGGCATCAGGATGAGGCGGTGGACGCCGAGCGCCTCGAAGCGATCGGCGCTCGCGCGATCCATCGCCTCGCCCCCGCGGGTGGGCCGTGGCGTCACGCTGATCTCGAGCGCGCCGAGCGCGGCCGGCCGCTCGTATCGGCTCGCCGCCTCGCGCAGGCCGTCGAGGCATCGCCGAGCGGCCGCCTCGTCCAGCGCGAAGCCGTACCAGCCCCGCCCCTGCTCCACCGCGCGGCGGAACGCGGCGGGCGTGTGCCCGCCGATCACGATGGGTGGGCCCGGCCGCTGCACCGGCTGCGGGTGCGCCTGCACGTGGTCGAACGTCACGAAGCGCCCGCGATGGGCCGGCTGCGGCTCGCTCCAGATCGTGCGCATCGCGGCCAGGTAGTCGTCGCTCATCGCGCCCCGCGTCTCGAACGGGATCCCGAGCGCCCGGAACTCGGGCTCGAGGTACCCCACCCCCACGCCGAAGATCAGGCGGCCGCCGGAGAGCACGTCGAGCGTCGCGAGCTGTTTGGCCAGCACCAGCGGGTTGCGCTGGGGCAGGATGATGATGCCGGTCCCGAGCCGGATGCGGGTCGTGTGCGCGGCCAGGAACGCGAGCGCCACGATCGGATCGGTGATGCGGTCCTCCGGGGCCAGCGGCGAGGGTGGGGCCTGCGGATCGGGCAGCACCACGTGCTCGCCGCCCCAGAGCGAGTCGAAGCCGGCCGCCTCCGCGGCGCGCGCCACCCGCGCCGCGCCCTCCGGATGCGAGCAGGGCCCGGTGGTCATCGAGAAGAGGCCGAGGGCGAGCGGCATCAGGACGCCTCACGCAGCAGGGCGAGGGCGCGCTCGCGCAGGGGCGGCGGCAGCGGAGCCGGACGGCGCGCCTCCTGGTCGAAGTGCACCCCGGACTGCTCGAGGGAGGCGACGATCTCGCCGTCCGGCTCACGGGTCATCACGTGCAGCAACCGGAGCGACGAGCTGCCCACGTGCACGAGTCCGGAGCGCACCCGCACCCGGTCACCCGCCCGCAAGGGCTCGCCCAGCTCGAGCTGGAACTCGAAAGTGGAGAAGCCGCGTTGCTCCGCGCGCATGTAGGCGGGGGTCATGCCGAAGGCGGCGATGGCGTGGCCGTTGGCCGCCGAGAAGCGGTGGACGTAGTGCGACAGCGCGGCGCCACCCGAGACGTCCAGCTCCGCCGGCTTCACGGTGTCGCGCGCGCTGTCGTGGAAGCCGGCGAGCCCGGAGGGGCGCGCCCGCCGCTCGCGGGCGGGACCGTCCCAGGCCACGCGACGCGCCTCGATCCGTCGCGCGACCGGGGGCGCCAGCGGTTCCGGGACGCGCACCCGCTGCTCCACGGTGGTGCACAGAGTGGCCGCTCCGGAGTCGAAGAGCTTGTGGCCGAGCACCAGCGTGCCCGCCTCGGCCGCCACCACCCCGCTCTCCACGTGCATGACGTCGCCCACCCGCAGCTCGCGCTGGTAGCGCACGAAGCAGTCGACGGTGCGGGTGTCGATCGGGCTCAGGCCGAGATCGCCGAGCAGCCCCTGGCCCGCGTCGGCGATGCGCCCGAAGTAGTACGCCACCGTGAAGTGGTCGTTGTGATCCACCTCCCAGCGGAAGACGGTCCCGCGATACGTCTCGAGCCAGTCGCCCACGCGACCCGCGGCCTAGATGTAGACCGACTTCATGGCCGGGCCGGGGTAGCGGGTGCCCGCGGCGGCCCCGACGGGCACCGCGTCCTGGAGCGCCGCGACCTCCGCGGGGGTGAGCGACACCTGGGCCGCGCCCGCGTTCTCGTCGAGCCGGGCCTTGCGCTTGGTGCCCGGGATCGGGACGATGTCGCGCCCGCGCGCGAGCAGCCAGGCGAGCGCGAGCTGC
>DASZJM010000049.1:0-2538 GCA_035948165.1 Candidatus Methylomirabilota bacterium | reverse complement strand
TTCGCCCGCGACCTGCAGGTCGAGGCGCACGCGGTGCCGATGGCGCGGCGGATCGCGCCCCTGTCCGACCTGGCCGCGCTGTGGGGGATCGTGCGAGTCATGCGGCGGGTGCGGCCGACGATCGTGGACGCGCACACCCCGAAGGGGGGTCTCCTGGCCATGATGGCGGCGGCGCTCTGCCGCGTGCCGGTGCGCGTCTACCACCAGCACGGGCTGCCGCTCATGACCGCCACCGGGCTGAAGCGGCGCCTCCTGCGCTGGACCGAGCGCATCGCGTGCCGGCTGGCCCACGAGGTCATCTGCATCAGCCCGTCGCTTCGCGAGGTCCTGATCGCGGAGGGACTCTGCCCGCGAGGGAAGATCACGGTGCTCGAGCACGGAAGCATCGACGGCGTCGAGGCCGACGGGAAGTTCGATCCGGCCGGCGTCTCGACGCAGTGGGCGGAGCGCGTGCGCGCTCGCCATCAGATTCCACCCGGCGCACCGGTCATCGGCTTCGTGGGACGCGTCGTCCGCGACAAGGGCCTGATCGAGCTCACGGCGGCATGGCGTGGGCTGCGCGAGGAATGGCCGTCGCTGCACCTGCTGATCGCGGGGCCGTTCGAGAGCGAGGATCCGATCCCGGCCGACGTGGAGGAGACCCTCCGGAGCGATCCGCGAATCCACCTGGCCGGTATGGTGCAGGACATGCCCGGCATCTACCGGGCCCTGGACCTGCTCGTCCTGCCCACGTATCGCGAAGGCTTCGGCGCCGCGCTCCTGGAGGCGGCGGCGATGGGCCTGCCGGTGGTCGCGACGCGGATCCCGGGGTGCGTCGATGCGGTACGAGACGGCGAGACGGGCCTGCTGGTGCCGGTGCGCGACGCCCAGGCACTGAGGGCTGCGATCGCCACGTATCTGGGCGATCCGGAGCTGCGGCGGCGGCACGGCGCGAGCGGCCGGCGCCGCGCCCGACGCGATTTCGAGCCGGGACGGCTGCGCGACGCGTTGTTTCAGGAGTACGTCGGCCTGCTCGGCCGGCGGGGCTGCGACGAGGTGGTGGCCCACGTGGGCCGCGTGCCGCGGGAGGTGGCGCGCTAGTGTGGCCGGCCGCCTTGCCGTTCCTCGCGTTCGTGGCCATCCTGCCCTTCCGGGGAACCGTGACCGTGCGGCTCGCCTGTCTTGCCGCGGCGAGTCTGATCGTCGCGATGGCGTGGCGACGTCTGACCCCGCCGGCCGTGCCCTGCCGATGGACGATCGCGCTGTGGGCGAGCGTCGCGTTCGGCTCGCTTCTCGTCGCGGTCGATCCGGTGTACAGCGCGCGGGAAATCGGGAACGAGGTCGGCGTGGGGCTGATCGCGTTCGTCGCCTTCCTGGCGTGGACGCGGAGCGAGAGGCGATTGCGCCTCGCGTGTCTGGCCGTCCTGGTCGGTTTCGCGGCGATTGCGGGCTCGGCGCTGCTCGGCGCCTACGTCCGGAACGGGGTATGGCCGGCCGAGGCGTACTACGGCGACGTGGGCCAGGTCAGCAGCTATCTCGTCACGGTCGGCCCCGTTCTCGGCTTGGCGGTGGCGCTGTTCGGGCGTCGGCATCCGGCGCGGTGGCTGGTGGGCCTGGGCGTGCCCTTCCTGGCGGTGGCCCTGCTCTGTGCCGAGCGCGCGCTGTGGCCCGCGCTCGGGGTGCAGGCCGCGGTGGTCTGCGTGTGGGCCTGGCGTGTCCACGGTGTCGCGGTCCGGCCGCGTCGCCTGGCGCTCGCCGTCCTACTGGTGCTGGGCCTGGTGGGCGGGGGTGTCTACGCGAGCGAGCAGTACCGGACCGGCGGCGACCCGCAATCGCCGATGGCGCTGGAGAACGACGCGCGACCTCGGGTCTGGAAGAAGGTCGGCGAAGAGATTCTCGAGCACCCGTGGACCGGCGCTGGGTTCGGCCGCGCCGTCATGGGCAAGGCCTACCCCGACTTGCTGCCCGCCGACGAGAGCGAGGCGTTCTGGCACCCGCACAATCTCGTCCTCACCTACGGGATCAGCGCGGGCGTGCCGGGCATGGTGGCGGTGCTGGCGTTGTTCGGCTCGCTCGCCTGGCGCTTCTGGCGGCTGGCCCGTCGCGGAGAGCCTCTCGCGCGGCTGGCCGGACTCGCGGGGACGGGGATGGTCGCCGGCGTGCTGGCCCGCAACATGTCCAACGATTTCTTCGTGCGGGACGGGGCGCTGTTGTTCTGGGCGCTCGCCGGGATGCTGTTCGGGTATGCGCTGCGGCGCGAAGCGACCGCGCGGCGAGACGTGGTGGTCGCGGGCGCGACCGTCCGGGATCGCGGGCGGACGAGGGCCGCATGAGCTACCGCCCCCTTCGCTTCCACGGCCCGCGGGCCACCCCGGAGCCGGAGCGGGACGTCCGCCCGCGGGCGGAGGGCGGCGTCGTGGTCATCGGCGCGGGGGGCCACGCCAAGGTGCTCATCAGCGCGCTCACCGCGTCGGGAAGGTCCGTCGCGGCGGTGGTCGACGACGACGACCCCAAGTGGGGCACCCACGCGCAGGGCATCCGGGTGGGTCGGATCGAGCG
>DASZJM010000048.1:0-22639 GCA_035948165.1 Candidatus Methylomirabilota bacterium | reverse complement strand
GTAGAGATCTTTTTCGAGCCAGCCGAGGTCGAGCGAGCGGAGCAGCTCTCGCTTGGGCTTGCCGGTCTTGCGGTCGTAGTTGACCGTCTCGTACCAGACGTCGAGCATGCGGTCCCACTGCTTGCGGACGTCGTGCTCCTTGGCGGGGCCGTCGACCGGCTGGGAGCCGTAGCGGACCGACGGGTACTCGACCTCGGGGCCGATGCCACAGCGCAGGTTGAACGCGCGCAGGATCGCGGCGGTGCGGTTACCGAATCGCACCGCATCCTCGAGGCGGAAGTCCCAGCCGGTTGCGGCGGAAAGCGCACTGGCCAGGTTGGCCATACGGGTGCGGAAGGTGAACGAGCAGCCCCCCAGGGAGTCCTCGAAGTGGCGCCGGCCGCGGATCATGCCGACCAGCTTGGCCACCTGCTCGCCGTCGAAGGGATTGATGCGGCCCGGGGCACCCACCTCGGTCTGGAAGGTCGGGTTGGCGCTCTCCATGGTCCCGTTGGACGACGTGCACGTGTCCAGCATCTCCTCCCATCGTCCACGGTGGTCATGACCTCTGGGCGACGCGCCCTTCATGGTGTAGATCGCGCACTCCGCCGCCTTGCCGCCGATCTTCTCGGACGCGCGCTTGACGCCCTCGGCCAGGATGTCGCCGAAGCCCTGTCGGTGGCTGATCATCTGGAGCAGCTTGTTGGCGCCCTCGACGTCGCCCCACGTGAGGCGGAAGCCCACCTGCTTCTCGGTGAGATACCCCTTCTCCATGCACTCCATCACCCAGCCGCAGACCCAGCCGAACTCGTTGACGTCTACGCAGGCCCGGTCGATCTGCGTGTTCAGCCAGGAGACCGGGATCTTGTCGGTGAGGCCGATGGTCCAGCCCGCGCCCGACCACCCCTCGTACTCCGGCTCGTCGACACGGTCACCCGCGTGCGGACCGCTCGGGATCACCTGGATGTGGCAGTGGCGCATGCCGCAGGCGTTGCACTGGTGCCCGCGGTGATCGAAGCCCTCGCGGAGCTTCCGGCCCTCCCACTCCTTCATGTCCACGTCGCCGGTGAGATTGGTCGTGTAGTTCTTGATCGGCAGCACCCCGAGGCGCGAGAGGTTCACCACGCCGGGGAGCGTGCCCAGGTTGTAGAGCGTAGAGGTCGACGGGTCGGTCTTCAGGTCGTGCGCGATGTCGTCGGCGGCCTGGATCAGCCCGCGGGTGTCGTGGGCGGCGAGGGCCTTGGTGCCGCGCACGATGCACACCGCCTTGAGCTTCTTCTTGCCCATCACCGCGCCGCAGCCGTTCTTGGACGCCACGTGGCCGTAGTCACCGTGGATGGCGGCGAAGCGCACCAGGTTCTCGCCCGCGGGGCCGATGGCGTAGACCGAGAGCCGGTGGCCCGCGAGGCCGTGCTCGGTCTCGAGCGCCTGCTGGGTCTCCCAGGTGTCCTTGCCGGCTAGATGGGCCGCGTCGCGCACCTCGACCACGTCGTCGTTGATGTACAGGTACGACAGCTTCTTGGCCTGTCCCTGCATGACGATCGCGTCGTAGCCCGAGTACTTGATGTTGGCGCCGAAGAAGCCGTTGGCCTGCGTGGACGTCGCGCCGCCGGTGAGCGCGCCGCGCGTGATGACGGTCAGCCCGCCCGTCCCCCACACCGGCAGGCCCGCGAGGGGCCCGGTGGCCATGATGAAGCGGTTGTCGGGATGATCCCACTGGACCTTGGGGCCGACCTCGTCGTAGAGGATCTTGGCCCCGAGGCCGATGCCGCCGAGGTACTCGCGCCGGTCCTTCTCGCTCCAGGCTTCGGTCCAGCACTTGCCGGTAGACAGGTTCACGCGGAGGAGCTTGCCGGCGTAGGCGTAGGTCGGCTGCGCCGCGGGCTTCGCGGCGTCGCGGGTCGTGGTCGCGGTCGGGCTCATAGGGCCACCGTCTGGGGAAGCTGGGGTGATTGCGACGGCCGGCCCAGGATGGTCTCGGGCAGCAGTCGCGAGGTCGTGTGGAGCGCGATGAACGCGGGCTTGACGTCGAACGGGTTCGCCTTCAGGTGCGCCTTCCAGGTCGAGAGATCGACGCCGGAGTAGACGAGCCCCTTCAGCATTCCCACGTCGTTGGTGGTCCACACCGCCTCGGCGGGCCCGCAGATGACCGCCCCGGTGAGGCGCCCGCCGTGGAAGAGCAGCTTGCGGTACTCCGAGCGGCCGGCGCGCAGCGCGGTGTAGACCTCGGCCTTCGGGTCTTCCCACTGGCCGAACGAGGCCACGTCGAGGTGCGCGACCTCGACGATGTTCATGAGCAGGCTGCCGCGATAGGCCACGTCGCGGCCCGCCATGTTGGCGCCCACCACGCGCCCGTGCTCCTGGGCGGTGGGCTCGATCGCGTGCACTTCGGCCGCGCCGGTGATGAGGTTGCGCCCGCGCGCGACGTCGCCCGCCGCGTAGACCGTCTTCGCGCTCGAGCGCAGGTGGTCGTCCACCAGGACGCCGCCGGGGGCCTCCGCCGCGGTCTCGATGCCCGAGCCCTGCAGCCACTCGAGGTTGGTGCGGATGCCGGTGGCCATGATCACCAGATCCGCGGTCAGCGGGTCGCCCTTCTTGAAGGAGAGCTTGCGCTTGCCCCCCACCTGCTCGATCTTCGTGACGGTGGCGCCGGTGCGCACCGCCACGCCGTGGTCCTCGAGCCAGCCCTGGACGATCCCGGCACACGCGTCGTCCACCATGCGCGGCAGGATCCGCGGCGCCACTTCCACGATCGTCAGCTTGGCTCCCCGCGCCAGGATTGCGTTGAGGATGGTGAACGCGATGAACCCCGCCCCGACCATGACCACCCGGCTGCCCGGCGGCATGCCCGCGATCACGTCCTTGGCCTCGTCGAGCGTCCAGAAGCAGTGGACGCCGGGTCCGTCGGCCCCCGGGATCGGGGCCTTGGCCGCCCGCGAGCCGGTGGCGATCAGGCAGTCGTCGAACTCGACCTTGGCGTCGTCGTCCAGGGTCAGGGTGCGCGCCGCCGGATCGAGGCTCTTGGCCTTCCGGCCGACCAGCGCCTTCACCTTCCAGGCGGTCAGCGCCGCGGGCGGCGCAGTATACACATGGCTCTCGGAGATGGTGCCCCAGAGGTAGTACGGCAGGACCATGCGCGAATACGGACGCTCCGCCGAGACCAGGGTGATCTCAGACGGGTCCATGCCGCGCATCCATTCTTCTTCTCTGATCGTCCGGATCGCGTTCATCCCGGCGGTACCACCCCCGACGATCAGGTGACGGGCCGGCATCAGCGGGCCTCCATCGCGAGCACCCGCGCGGTGCGCTCGGCCGCGAAGTCGCCGATCCAGTCGGCGTTCTCGGCTTCCTCGAAAGTGATCGCCTCGGTCGGGCAGGCGGACGCGCAGGCCGGGGCGCCGCCGCACAGGTTACACTTGTAGGCCTTCTGGGTGTCGCCGTCGTAGAACATCGTCCCGTAGGGACACGCGATCGTACAGAGCTTGCATCCCACGCACATGTCGTCGACGACGTCCTTGGCGCCCACCGCGGTGATCTGGATCGCCCCAACCGGGCAGGACGTCATGCACCAGCCCTCCGCACACTGGGTGCAGGTGTAGGGCGCGTAGGAGGTGTAGCCCTCGAAGGGAGAGACGCGGATCACCGACTTCGACGGCTGGAACTGCCCGGTCTGCATGTAGGAGCACGCGAGCTCGCAGCGGAGACAGCCGGTGCACTTCTCGGGATGGAGCGCGAGGACTTTCATCGGGTGGTCAGCGCCGCTTTCCTTTCCGCTTCGGCGTGGGGCGGCTGCGCTCGAGGCGGTTGATGAAGGTGTCGAGCGCGATCGCGGGCATCGTCATCATCTGCACCGAGCCGCGCGCCCCCATCTCGATGGAGATCGACGTCACCGTCTCGTTGTCGGGCGCCTCCAGGATCGTCACGAAGTCGTAGGGGCCGAGCACCGCGTACTGCGCGAGCACCTTGGCGCCGCGCCGCGACAGCTCCTGGTTGACCTTGCGGATCCAGCCCGGACGGGCGTGGATGACCTTCCGGCCGGATTCGCTCAGCGTGCTCAGCATCACGTAGTGGGCCACGAGGCACCTCCTGGAAGCTGCGGACGGTGCGCGTAGTATAACAAAGCGCTCAGTCGCCCTCGCCGGTGATGCCGAACTCCACGCGCCCGCCCGTGGGCGGCGGGCCCGCGGCGGGCGCGGCCTCGGCCGTCGCCGGCGGCGTTGCAGGCGTCGGCGCGGCAGGCGTCGCTGCAGCCGCGGGCGGTGCCGGGGCGGCGGGCGGAGCCGGGGCGGCCGAAGGAGCCGCGGGCGCCGGCGTCGCCGGGGCCGCCGGCGCGGGAGTCGGGCCGGGCGCGGCCGCGCTCCCCGCGGCGGGCGGGGCGCCCTCCGGCGCGATCGCGAGCCGCGCTTCCGGGATGCCCTCCACCTTGGCGAGGCGGTCGCGCGTCACGTCGAGGCGCTGCTTCCGCAGCTCGGCGAGCGCGGCGGTGGGAGCCGGCTCGCGCTTGCGCAGCAGCAGGATCTGGTCGTCCACCGTCCGGGGCAGCTGGGCGTCCTTCACCGCCACCTGGTAATAGCGGCGCAGGGCCGCGGACGGGTCGGCGATCCCCTGCTCCTTCTGGAACTTCTCGAGCCGCGCGGCCACCGCGCGCGCCTTGAGCGCCTCCTCGTCCTCCGGCGAGGTCACCGAGGTGAGGGTCAGGCCCACGTAGGGCGCGCGCCGCAGGAAGTCGGCCACCCGCACCGTCTGCCGCTCCATCTCCGGGCTCAGCACCGCGCTCCCCGCCGCGAAGGTGACCGGGTCCACCTTGAGCTCGTCGATCTTGTCCCCGCTCGTGAAGAGCCCGCCGATGGCCCGGAACGGCGCCTTCAGGACGTTGATGATGACGTTCTTGACCGCGGTCCATATCGCGTCGCTGAAGTCGAACTGCTTGTCGCTCAGCGTGCCGGTGATCGGCACGTTGACGTGAACGTTGCCGTCGCCGTCCTTGATGAGGGCGACGATCAGCCCGAGGGGCAGCCCGATGCGCTTCTTCACCTCGTCGGTGGCGCGCGACGGCGCCACCCTCAGGTTGCCGACCAGGATGTCGTTCTTGGCGTCGAGCTTGTCCTGCTCGATCTTGTACTCGAGCTTCGCGGTCAGGTCCCCGCGCCGGATGATCCACGCGAGCAGGCTGTCCACGTAGGGGTTGGCCGCGGGCAGCGCGAACTTCTTGAGCTCGCCCACCATGTCCACGTAGGTGGGGGCGCCGATCGCGGCCATCTCGCCGTTCAGGTCCAGCGTGGAGTCGCCGCCGATCACCGCCTGCATCGCGATGCCCGCGCGCTGGCTCGCCTTGTTGGAGAGGTTCTTGACCGACAGGTTGATCTTGGCGATGTCCTCGGAGAAGGCGGGCTGGGTGGTGTGATCGAGGAACCGGGTGTAGCCGTCCTCGATCACGATCTCCTTGAAGAACAGCTCCATCGTCTCGAGCGGCCCCCCGGACTTCGCGGCCGGCCCGGGCGGCGCCGGCTTCTTCTCGGGCGCCGTCGGCGGCGGGGCCGGCGCGGGGCTCGCGGCGGCGCCCGGCTTGGGCACGGGGGTGAAGAGCTTCTGCACGTTGATGGTCCCGTCCGCCGCGCGATCGACCTCGCCCACCGGCTGCTTGAGCCGGATCCGGGCCACCCGCGCGTAGGTGGGCCACGCGAAATCGATGCCGTTGATCTCGAGGCGCTGGAGCTTGAGCGGCGCGTCCTGACCGCCCGGCTCCTTCACCGACAGGTCGGTGGCCCAGCTCTTGCCCTTGGAGAGCGCGGTGAGCTTGCCGTTGACGATGCGCACCCGGTTCTGCGTCTCCGCGCTGAACCGTCCGCCGAAGCTGGCCGGGAACGGGAAGTAGGCGTGGTACGGCTCGATCGGTGCGTCGTAGGTCGTGACCGCCAGGGTGACGTCCACCGGGTCGATCGCGACCGGCCCCTTGGCCCCGAACTTCCCGCCACCCGGCAGCACCATCGCGAGGTCGAGCTGCATCGGCCGCGCGGCCGGCCACGTCACGTCGCTCACCTGGAGCGTGAGACCGCCGATCTTGAGCACGGTGGCCGGCGTGGAGACCGACTCGTCGGTGAAGGTGGCGGAGCCCTTCAGCGCGACCTTCTCGATCGTGATCTTGTAATCGGTCGCCGCCGCGTTGGCCGCCGGCTTGGCGGCCGTTGTCTTCGGCGCGGGTGGTGCCGGAGCGGCAGGAGCCGCCGCAGTTGCCTGGCGAGACGCAGCCGAAGGCGAGCCGATCGGATCAGAGGCACTCGCCGGCTTCTGGGTGAGCTCCAACAGATCGATGCGCTCCTGCTTGTCGCGCACCGCCTTGAGGTCGAGGCCCTCGATGTCGATCCCGGAGAGGGTCACCACGTGCGAGACCAGGTTCACCTCCTTCAGGCCGACCCCGATGCGCGGCACGGTGAGGAAGGGCGCCGCCGCCTTGCCGGGCTGGGCGAGCGCGAGCGACGTCACGGTCACGTCGCCGGTCACGAGGCCGACCGCGAGGCCGCCCGGCCCCTGGCCCAGCTCGAGCTTGACCGCCATGTTCACCCCCGCGATCCCGGACTCGAGGGTCGCGGGCAGCGGCGGCAGGTAGGGCCGGATCTGGAGCAGGCTGAAGTTCTGGATCGAGAACTTGCCCGCGAAGGACGTGGGGGTGAGATCGATGTCCTGCGCGGAGAACTCGACCGGCGAGTCGTTGAGGGCCGCGTGCACCGCGAGGGTGCCCACCGGCCCCGACGGCCGCGTGGTGAGGTTGCCGGCCTCGATGTCGAGGTCGCGCACCTTCCACTCGCTCACCGGCGAGACCGCCCGATCGGTGACGGCGATGTTCGCCCGCACGAGCGCGAAGCGGTCGAGCGCGATCGTCCAGCGCGACTTGGCGTTGGGGTCGGGCGGCTTGGGCGGGGGGGCGCCCTCCTTGGCCGCGGCCAGACGCGTGAGGATGTCGGTGAAGTTGAACTCGGTCGGACTGAGGCGCACCAGGTTCACGATCGGGGCGGTGAGGCGGAAGTCGGCCACCCGCACGTTGCCGAACACCACCGACCAGGGGATGAGCTGCAGGTCGAGCCGCTCGAATCCGACGAAGGTTTGGGCGGGATCGGCCTCCGCGAGGCGGAACTTCTTGATCGCGACCCGGCCGGTGAACAGGTTGATGTCGATGTCCTCGATGCTGGCCTGTCGCCCGGTGATGGCCGGGATCTGCTTGAGCGCCTGCCACTTCACGATCTCGGGCAGGCTCCAGATGAAGGCGACGCCCAGGACGAGGAGAACGCCGAGGATGATCAGCCAGCGCTTCTGGCGGCGGCTCATCGGGGCACCCGCGCGGCTAGACCGGCGCCTGGCCCGACGACGGCTTCAGGAACGAGTAGACGCTGGTGAAGTCCCGGCGTCCGAGCCCGTGGGAGGAGGCGAGCCGGTAGACCTGCTGGGCCGCCGGCGTCACGAAGAGCGGCACCCGGAGGTTACGGGCCGCGTCCACCGCGAGCCCCAGGTCCTTGCACATGAGGTCGGTCATGAAGCCGGGCTTGTAGTCGTTGCTGGAGGCCGCGGTCGGCATCAGGCCCGGCACCGGGTGCATGAAGCCCATCAGGAAAGTGTTGCCGGAGGACTTGGAGATCACGTCGGTGACCACCTTGGGATCCATGCCGAAGCCCTCCGCGATCCGGAAGGCCTCGCTCACCGCGACCCCGCACACTCCCGCGATCAGGTTGTTGCAGAGCTTGACCACTTCCCCGCTCCCCACCGGCCCCACGTGGATGACGTTGGCGCCCATCGCGGAGAGCGCGGGCTTGGCCTCCTCGAAGTCGGTGGGCGCCCCGCCCACCATGATCGCGAGCGTCCCGTCGGTGGCGCGCGGCGTCCCGCCTGATACCGGCGCGTCCATGAAGCGCACCCCGCGCTCGGCCGCCGCCTTCGCGACCCGCTGCGAGACCGCCGGGTCGATGGTGGACATGTCGACGCACAGCGTGCCCTTGCGGGCGGCGGCCAGCACTCCGCCGTCCCCCGTGTACACCGATTCGACGTGCGGCGAGGAGGGCAGCATGGTGATCACGATGTCGGCGGTGGCCACCGCCTCCGCCGCGGTCGCCGCCGCGGTCATGCCCGCCTTCGCGGCCGCCTTCACCGCGTCCGGGTTGCTGTCGAACGCGGTGACCGCGAAGCCCTTCTTCACGAGGTTGGTGGCCATGGGCAGCCCCATGGTGCCCACGCCGATGAACCCGATGCGCGTCATGCCTTGCCTCCCTCGGATCGGAGCGAGACGCCCGCCGCTGCCTCGATGATCCGGGCGATCGCGGTGTGATCCTGCTCGGCCATGCCCCGCGCCATGGCCAGGCGGTAGACCTCGGCGGCGGCGCGGGCCACCGGCGACGGCACCCCCGCCTCCTGGGCGAGTCGGCCGTAGCCGTCGAGATCCTTCATCATCAGGCGGATGGCGAAGCCCGCGTCGAAGCCGCCGGAGAGGATGAAGCGGGGGAACTTGTAGTCGCTCGCGTTGGAGCGCCCGCTCGAGGCCTGGATGATCTCGACCGCGCGCTGCGGATCCACCCCGGCCCGCGCCGCCACCGCGACCGCCTCGATGGTGAGGGCCAGGATGCCCCCCGAGCACATGTTGTTCACGAGCTTGATCGCGTGGCCGGCGCCGACGGGGCCCGCGTGGAAGATGTGCTTGCCCATGCACGCGAGCACCGGGCGCGCGCGCTCGAGGAGGGCCGCGTCGCCGCCCACCATGATGGCGAGCGTGCCCTCGGTCGCGCCGCGCACGCCGCCCGAGACCGGCGCGTCGATGAGGGCGGAGCCGCGCGCGGTCACCTCCGGCTCGAGCTCGCGGGTGGCGGAGGGATCCGCCGAGGTCATCTCGATCACCAGGCTGCCGGGCCGGAGCGCGTCGAGCAGGCCCTTGGGCCCGAGCAGCACGTGCCGCACCTCCCGCGAGGTCGGCAGGATCGTGATGACGGTCTGGGCCGCGCCCGCGACCTCGGCGGGCGACGCGGCCCACCGGGCGCCGCGGGTCATGAGCGGCGCCGCGGCCGCCTCGCGCACGTCGTGCACGACCAGCGCGTGCCCCGCGTCGATCAGGCGCCCCGCCATCGGCGCGCCCATGTTCCCCAGCCCGATGAAGCCGATCGTCTCGCTCATGTGTGCTTTACTCCTCGCATGCTGCTGGGCCTGCTGCTCGTCGCGCTCGCCGCCGCGTCCTGGGGAACGACCGGAGCCACCATGACCCTGCTCTCCCGCGACGCCGCCGCGTCTCCCCTGCTGGTCGGCTGGAGCCGGCTCGCCATCGCCGCGCCCTGCCTCGTGCTCGCCGCCGTCGCCTCCACGCATCTCGGCGCACGCCGCCCCGATCGCCGCGCCTGGCCGTCGCCCGCCGACCTGCCGCTCTGCACCGCGCTCGGCCTGGCGATGGCCGCGTACCAGGTCTGCTACTTCCGCGCGGTCACCCTGGTCGGGGTGGCCACCGCGGCCCTGCTCGCGATCTGCTCGGCCCCGCTGCTGATCGCGGTTCTCGCCACGCTCTTCCTCGGCGAGCGTCTCGCGCCGCTCGTGCGTCTGTCGCTCGGAATGGCGGTCGTCGGAACCGCGCTGCTCGTGATCGGTCCGCGCGGGCTCGACCAGATCACGGGCCACTTCGGGCTGGGGGCGCTACTGGCGCTCGGCGCGGGGGTATCTTACGCCGTGTACGCGGTGGCCGCCAAGGGGCTTCTGGCTCGCGTCACGCCGATCGCGGTGTCCGCGATCACGTTCGCGCTGGCCGCCGCGTTCCTCGCGCCCGCGCTCCTGGGAGAGTCCGCGCCGGGGCACGCGCTCGCCGCCGGCTGGCCGCTGCTGGTCTACCTGGGGCTGGGGCCGACCGCGGTGGCCTACGCGCTGTTCACCGCGGGTCTCACCCGCGTCCCCGCCACCGCGGCCGGTATCGTCTCCCTGCTCGAGCCGCTCACCGCCACCACCCTCGGCCTGCTCGTCTTCGGCGAGCGGCTCGGCACGGTCGGCGTGGCCGGCGCCGCCCTCCTGCTCGCCGCCCTAATCTTGCTAGCCTTCGCGCGCCGCTAGGCCGGGGTCAGGTCTTACATTCCGACATTTCCACTTCCCGGTGCCGGCCCGCGAGGCGAAAAATGTCGGAATGTAAGACCTGACCCCATCAGGGGATGCGGTCGAGCGGGCGGGAGACCGCGCGGCTGAACGTGCAGTTGGGCACCACGCAGGAGTGCTTGCCGGAGCCGCCCGCCACCATCACGTAGACGTCGTCCACGCTCGGCACGCGCGGCAGGCGCGCCGACTCGTCGGTCACCTTGGTCATCCAGAGCGGCCAGTCGTGCATGCCCCACATGCCGCCGAGCTTCATCCGCCCGAGGGGGATGCGCGCGTGCTCGAACACGAAGTGCTGCACGTCGGCGCGCGTGAACCCGTCCGCCGCGATGGTGGCCGCGTGCTCGGGCCCCAGCACGACCAGGAGCTGGCTCTGGGAGAGGTACCAGCCCACGTTGGAGCCGAGGCTCGTCGCCACGTCGGCCACGTTGTTGAGGATGCCGGGCGCGGTGGTGGAGACGTGGTCGTTCACGTTGTGCGGCCCCTCGCCGCCGAACACGGTCACCACGCTCTGTTCGGCCCGGAAGCCGAGGGCCACGTGCAGCGGCTCCCACGGGGAGTCCTCGCGCTCGCCGATCGCGTAGGCGAACTTGGCCGGGCTGCCCTGGGTGGCCATGTCGCCGCGGCCCGGCCAGCCGCCGCCCACGTTCATGAGGATGAGCCGGATCGCGCGCCCGATGGTGGCGTTGGCGCGGAAGCCGGGGCCGAAGAGGCCGGAGCCGGTGTGGATCCCGATGGCCTGCGCGTACGGCCCGCTCACCACCACGAGCGGCGCCACCGGATGCGTGGTGGCCTGGACTCCATAGAGGTTGAACGCGGGATCCAGCATGCACTGCACCGCCGCGACCACCACCGGGAAGTAGGCCGGCTCGCAGCCCGCCATCACCGCGTTCACCGCCAGCTTCTCGACCGTGCACTCCCGCCAGAGCGGGGGCATGACCCCGAGCGACTCGGCGGGCTTGGTGCGCGCGCCGGCCAGCATCGCGCGCACGCGCTCGGGGGTCGGCGGCACGAACGGCAGGCCGTCGCACCACTCCCGCTTGCAGAACTCCGCGTAGACGTCCTCTTCCGGCAGGGTCAGGGTGGCGTCGACGGTCTCGCTCACCGCGATCTCAGTGCTCCCCGAGCATGGCGCCGATCTGCTCCACCGCCTGCACCACCCGCCGGCTCACGCCCTCGGGGGCCTCGCCGCCGAGCGGGTGCTGGATGACGAGCAGCGGAAGGCCGGTCGCCCCCAGCGCGGCCATCTCACCCAGCGCCAGGCGCTGGAAGACGGTGGTGGTGATCAATCCGGCGGGCGTTCCCGCCCGGGCCAGCTCCAGCGAGTCGTGGAGACTCCACGACGTGCAGGAGCCTCAGTCCGCGGAGCCCGCGAAGACGAGATCGCACTCCTTGGCGAGGGCCTCGATGATCTCGTGGGCGGCCCCGGTGGCCGCGTTGGCCTTGCGGCGGATCACCACCCGCTCGACGCCGTGCTGCTGCTTGAGGGTCTCGCCGATGCCTTCGACCAGGCGGTCGAAGTTGTGCTTGGTGTTGTCGAGGAAGCCCACCGTGAGGCCCCGGAGGTCGGCGGGCAGCCGCGGGATCGCGGTGGTCGCCGTCCGGAGCTCGGCCACCGGGCTCAGCACCGTGATGAGGGACATTGGTCTCGGCTCTCCTGCGCTCAGTGGGTGAACGGCGTGGAGCGGGCCAGGACGCGCTGCACGGCCCCGGCCATCTCCTCGAGCATGCTGCGCTTGATGCGAACGCTCTCGCTCTCGACCGGCTCGGGACTGCCCCGCCGGTGGATCACGAGCGTGCCGGCTCCGGCTCCGCCCCGGGCTCCGGGCTCGCCTCCATAGGCCCGTATACTACCGCACATGCGCGTCGTGGCGCTCGACGTCGGCACCAGCTCCGCGCGGGCGCGCGTCTTCGACGCGAGCGGTCAGCCGGAGGAGGGCGCGGAGGGCCACGTCGCCTACGAGCCCACCACCACCGCCGACGGCGGCGTCGAGCTGGACGCGGGCCGGCTGGTGGACGCGGTCGCGAGCGCGCTCGGTCGCTGCCTGGCCGGCGCGGGCGCCCGAGCGGGCGACATCGCGGCGGTGGGCGTCTCGGTCTTCTGGCACAGCCTGCTCGCGCTCGACCACGACGGGCGCCCGCTCACGCCGGTGCTCACGTGGGCCGATACCCGCAGCGCGGCCGCCGCGCGCGAGCTGCAGGCGGCGCACGACGAGCGCGCGATCCACGCGCGCACCGGCGCTCCGCTGCACTCCGCGTTCTTCCCGGCGAAGCTCCGCTGGCTGCGGCAGGCGCGGCCCGAGGTCTTCGCGCGGGCCGCCACCTGGTGCGGCTTCGGCGAGTACCTGCAGGCCCAGCTCACCGGCGTCATGAGCGCGAGCCTGTCGATGGCCTCCGGCACCGGGCTGCTCGACCAGACGCGTGGCGGGTGGGACGAGGCGATGCTCGACGCCGCCGCGATCACCGCGCGGGCGCTCCCGCCCATCGACGACGCCGCGGTGCCGGGCCTGCGCGGCTCGTGGGCGGCCCGCTGGCCCGCGCTCGCGCGGGTGCCGTGGTATCCCGCGTTCGGCGACGGCGCGTGCTCCAACGCGGGCTCGGACTGCTGGGGCCCGGGGCGAATCGCGCTCAACGTCGGCACCTCCGCCGCCCTGCGCCTCGTGCTGCCGGAGCCGATCGGCCCGCACCGCGCGACCCCGTGGGGGCTCTGGCGCTACCGGATCGACGCCCGGCGCGCGCTGGTGGGGGGCGCGACCTCGGAGGGCGGCAACGCGCGCGCGTGGTGCCGCAAGGTGCTCGCCCTCCCCGCGGAGGAGGCGGCGCTCGAGCGGGCCATCGTCGCGGTGGCGCCCGACGCCCACGGCCTGACGGCCCTGCCGTTCTTCGCGGGCGAGCGCAGCCCGGGCTGGCGGCCGGAGGCCCGCGCCGCGGTGGCGGGCCTGTCCCTCGCTACCAGCGCGGCCGAGATCACGCGCGCCCTGCTCGAGGCGGTGGCCTTCCGCCTGGCCGAGATCTACGACCGCCTCCGCCCGCTCGCCGCCGCCGACCACGTGGTGGCCGGCTCCGGCGGCGCGCTCGGCCACTCCCGGGCGTGGGCCCAGATCATCACCGACGCCCTGGGGGTCCCGATCGCGCTCGGCCGCGACGCGGAAGCCTCGACTCGCGGCGCCGCGCTGCTGGTCCTGGAGGCCCTGGGCCAGCCCCCTCTTCCCGCCCCGGCGCCGGCGCTCGTCCTCGGGCCCGACGCCATGCGACATGCCCGGTACCGGGCGGCCCGGACCCGCCAGTCACGCCTCTACGACAACATTGTCGGGTATAGGGACTCCTGAGAGAATAGGGCTCGCGGCAACCATGCGAATCGCAATCGGCTGCGACGACACCGGCTTTCCGCTCAAGGAGCCCCTGGTGGCCGCCCTGGAGGCCGACGGGCACGACGTCCTCGACCTCGGCACCTTCTCCACCGACCCCGTGGACTATCCGGACTACGCCCGCGCGGTCGGGCAGGCCGTCCTCCGGGGGTTCGTGGACGCGAGCCTGCTGCTCTGTGGCAGCGGCGCCGGCGGGGTGATCGCGGCCAACAAGATGCGGGGCATCCGCGCCGCCCTCTGCCCCGACGCGGCGGCGGCGCGGACGAGCCGCGAGGAGGCCGACGCCAACGTCCTCTGCCTTGCCGCGCCCGGCCTCGACGCCAAGGACGTGATCGAGATCGCCCAGGTGTTCATCGCCACGCAGTACGAGCCGAGCGAGCAGCAGGCCCGACAGGTGACCAAGATCGGTCAGCTCGAGGCCGGGCTGCTGGGGGCCGACAAGGCCCCGATGAAGCCGGGAGCGACCGCCACCACGGACGTGAAGCCGCCGGCCAAGCCCGCCGCGTCGAAGGCGGCGGCCAAGCCCGCGGCGCGGCGCGAGGGCGCGGCCGCGACCCATCCCCGCGCGGCGGCGCCCGAGCGGCCGGCTCCCCCGCCCGCGGTGGTCAACCCGCCGCCGGTCCTGCCGGACCCGCTCAAGCTGCCGGCGGTGGAGGAGACCCTGCGCTTCCTCGAGTCGCGCGAGTTCCTCGATCGCCTCTGGGTGAAGGACGCCACGCTCTGGAAGGGCGACGCGGCCACGGTGCGGAACCGGCTGGGCTGGCTCACCTCGCCCACCATCATGCGCGGCCACTCGGAGGACATCCGCGGGTTCGCCGACGAGGTGCGGCGGCTGCAGTACTCCCACGTGGTCCTGCTCGGCATGGGCGGCTCCTCGTCGACCGGGGCGGTCTTCAACGAGACCTTCGGCTCGAAGATGGGCTTCCCGGACATGCTCGTGCTCGACTCCACCGATCCGGGCGCGGTCAAGCAGGTGGCCGACGGCGTCAACCTGAGCCGCGCGCTCTTCGTGGTCTCGAGCAAGTCGGGCACCACCAGCGAGACCATGGCCGCCTACGCCTACTTCCGGGGCCAGGTCGAGGCGGCCTCCTCGCCGCGGCCCGGCATGCAGTTCGTGGCGATCACCGATCCGGGGCGCCCGCTCGACAAGCTCGCCACCGAGACCGGTTTCCGCCGGACCTTTCTCAATCCCGCGTCGATCGGCGGGCGCTTCTCCGCCCTGTCCTTCTTCGGCCTGGTCCCCGCCGCGATGATCGGGGTCGACATCAAGATCCTGCTCGAGCGCGCCCACAACATGGTGGAGACGTGCGGCAACGAGGTCGGGGTGCGGGGCAATCCCGCGGTGCAGCTCGGCGCGGTGCTGGCCGGCCTGGCCCGCGCCGGGCGCGACAAGGCCACCCTCGTGTTCTCCGAGAAGATCCGCTCCCTCGGACCCTGGATCGAGCAGCTCCTCGCCGAGTCGCTCGGCAAGGACGGGACCGGGATCGTGCCGGTGGTCGACGAGCCGCTCGGTGCCCCGACCGTCTACGGCGACGACCGGGTCTTCGTGGCCCTCGTCCTCGAGGGCGACGACTCGCACGACAAGGCGCTCGCCAAGCTCGCCGACGCGGGACACCCGGTGCTGCGCCTCGTCCTGAAGGACCCCATGGATCTGGGCGCCGAGTTCTTCCGCTGGGAGCTGGCCGCGGCCACCGCGGGCGCGGTGCTCGGCGTCAATCCCTTCGACGAGCCCGACGTGGCGCGCGCCAAGGAGAACACCGCGACCCTCCTCACCGAGTGGCGGCGCTCCCACCGCCTCCCCGAGTGGCCGTCGGACGTCGAGGAAGACGGCATCGTGCTCATGACCAAGTCGAACAAGAAGCCCGGCTCGGTGAGCCGCGGCCTCGCGGCCCACCTGGCGATGGCCGCCCCGGGCGACTACCTCGCGATCCAGGCCTACCTCACCCCGAACGCGGAGGCCTGGCGAACCCTGCAGGAGATCCGGGTGACCCTGCGCGACCGCCTGCGTATCGCGACCACGGTGGGCTGGGGCCCGAGCTACCTGCACTCGACCGGCCAGATGCACAAGGGCGGCCCCACCAGCGGCCTCTTCATCCAGGTGACCGGCGACGATCGCGAGGATCTCGCCATCCCGGGCTCGGGCTACGGGTTCTCCACCTTGAAGGCGGCCCAGGCGTTGGGCGATCTCCAGAGTCTGCGCGACGCGGCGCGCCGGGTCATCCGGCTCCATCTGAACGGCAAGCAGTCTCCGGGTCTGCAGCAGCTGCTGCAGATGGTCCAGGGACTGGCCAAGAGGCTATAACCGCATGACCGCCACCACGACCGACGAATCCTGCACCCTCGTCATCTTCGGCGCCTCGGGCGACCTCACCCGCCGCAAGCTCCTCCCCGCGCTGTGGTCCATGTTCCAGAGCCGAGTGCTCCCAGAGCCGTTCGCGGTGGTCGGGGTCGCGCGCTCCGAGATGACCAACGAGCAGTTCCGGACCCGCATGCGCGAGGCGATCAGCGACTTCGCGCGCGTGCAGCCGCCGTCGACCCGCGTGTGGGATCGCTTCGCCCAGGCGCTCTTCTACTACGCGGGCGATCCCGCCGACGGCGCGATGTATCCCGGCCTCACCGCCTACCTCCGGCAGGTCGAACAGGAGCGCGGCACCGGGGCCAACCGCCTCTTCTACGTGTCGACGCCGCCGTCGGTGTATCCGCACCTGGTGACCCGCCTGGGCGAGGCGGGGCTCAATCGACCGACGGAGGGCACCGGGGGGTGGGCACGCATCATCATCGAGAAGCCGTTCGGACGCGATCTCGCCTCCGCGAGCGCGCTCAACCAGGTGGTGGCGAGCGTCTTTCACGAGGACCAGGTCTACCGCATCGATCACTACCTCGGCAAGGAGACGGTCCAGAACATCCTGGTGTTCCGCTGGGCCAACGGCATCTTCGAGCCGCTCTGGAACCGCAACCACGTCGATCACGTCCAGATCACGGTGGGCGAGGCCATCGGGGTCGAGGGCCGCGGCGCCTACTACGAGGAGTCGGGCGCGCTGCGGGACATGATCCAGAACCACATCCTGCAGCTCCTCTGCCTGGTGGCGATGGAGCCGCCGGTCACCTTCGACGCCGACCCGGTGCGCGACGAGAAGACCAAGGTCATGCGCGCGATCCGTCCCGTCGCCGCGGACGAGGTGGACCGGGTCGCGGTGCGCGGGCAGTACGGGCCCGGCTTCGTGGGCGGCCAGCGGGTGCCGGGCTACCGCGAGGAGAAGGGCGTGTCGGCGGAGTCGATCACCGAGACCTTCGCGGCGCTGCGGCTCGAGATAGAGAACTGGCGGTGGGCGGGCGTGCCGTTCTACCTGCGCACCGGCAAGCGGCTGCCCAAGCGGGCGAGCGAGATCGCGGTGCAGTTCAAGCAGACCCCGCACCTGGTGTTCCGCCGCAACCCGGAGATCCTCGGCGAGCCCAACCGCCTCGTGCTCCGCATCCAGCCCGACGAGGGCATGTCGCTCTCGTTCGGGGCCAAGCTGCCCGGCCAGGATCTCCGGATCAAGCCGGTCGAGATGGAGTTCGACTATGGGCAGGCGTTCGGGGGCGAGCCGCCGGAGGCGTACGAGCGCCTGCTGCTGGACGCCATGAAGGGCGACGCCACCCTCTACGCGCGCGGCGACTGGGTGATGATGGCGTGGGAGCTGCTGCAGCCGGTGCTGTCGACCTGGGCCGCGGGCGATCCGCGGAAGTTCCCCAACTACGAGGCCGGCACCTGGGGTCCGGCCGAGGCCGACACGCTCATCGAGCGAAGCGGACGGCGCTGGCGGCGCCCCTAGGGGCGCCGCCGTGTCGCGTCGCTCGGGGCTACCTGAGCGCGGCCGACGCCGTGCCGACCATCCGCGTGGCCGACATCTCCACCCAGGTGTAGTACCAGCTCTCGTAGATCAGCACCTGGAGCGAGCTGCCCTGCTTCTCGTAGACCTGCGTGGTGCCCTTGTCCGACGCCGTCGTCGACGAGAGATGCTTCCACCCGTTGGCCTCGAGCGTGGTGCGGAACGCCACCGAGAGGCTGTCCGGCTCGATGCGGCCCTTGTAGAAGATGCGGGCCGCCTTCACCGTCGGCGACTCGATGATGGTGGAGCGGTTCAGATCGACCGCGAGCCCCTTCGGGACCGGAATGTCATCGAACTCGCTGCGCTGAACCTTGGGCGGCGTCGACGCGCACGCTGTGAGAGCGAGCACCGTCACCGAGAGAGCGAGAAACCGTCGCATGGGTAGTACCTCCTGGCCAGGATCGTACCGCCCGTGGGGCCGGCCACCAAAGTTTTTGGTCGCGCTCGTGGTGGTGCTCGCCCTGATCGCGGCGGTGGCCCTCGCGCACCGCCCCCTGCTCCGCGCCGCGGGGCACGCGCTCGTGGTGGAAAGCCCGGGCCCGCCGGCCGACGCGCTCGTGGTGGTCGCGGGCGGCACCCCCGGGCGCGAGGCGCGGGCCGCCGCGCTCTTCCAGTCGGGCACCGCGCCGCGGGTGCTGGTCTCGCGTCAGTTCGTACCGAAGCGGGTCCAGATCCTGATCGACATGGGCATCCGGCCCCTCGACTTCCAGGGCGAGTCGGTGCGCGTGCTCGAGCGGCTGGGGGTGCCTCGGGACGCCATCGTCACCCTGGACCAGCCGGTGGAGATCACCGAGACCGAGCTGCGTCAGGTGGCCGCCACCGCCAAGGCCCGCGGCTGGCACCGGGTCACGCTGGTGACCAGCCCCTACCACGCCCGCCGCGTGCGGCTCATCTGGCGCCGGGAGGCGGCCGGCGCGGTCGAGGCCGGGATCGCGGTCGCCCCGGACGAGTGCTCGAGCGAGGACGGCTGGTGGCGCCGCCGGCGCTGCAGCGAGGCGGTGCTCCACGAGTACCTCGGGCTCTTCGCCCTCTACGCGAACGTCTCGAGCTGGATGCGCTGAGCCCCGGCCGCCGGGCCCCGATCAGGGGATGCGGCGGTAGAGGGTGTGCTGGCGGTTGCGGGTGTGCGGGCGCACCTGGGCCGGCCACCGCCCCTGCTCCACCGCCTTCGCCCACGCCTCGCTGATCAGCACCTCAGGGCTCTCGATCTCGTAGAGGGCGCCGTACTTTGGCGCGTGGTCGATGACGATCGTCTTCAGCTGCCCGCCGATGCTCATGGTGAGCGGCTGCAGCTCGTAACGGGACACCGCCACCACGCCCGGGACGGTCAGCAGGCTCGGCACGTGCTCGCGGTCGTAGACCTCGTTGAAGAGGCGCTCCTGGGCCGGATCGACGTCCATGGCGGCGCTGAAGAGATAGCGGGAGTTGATGGGCATGGCTGGCGTGGCTCCTTGTTCTATCGTTTCCTGCTCTTGGGGCTGGCCTTTGCCTTGGCGGTCGTGCTCCCGGCGCGGCCGTAGTCGTCGTGGCGGCGGATGATGTCGTCCTCGCCGAGGTAGGGTCCGTGCTGGACCTCGATGAGCACGACCGGCACGCGGCCCGGGTTCTCGATGCGGTGCCAGGCTCCGCGCGGCACGTCGACCGCCCCGCGGGGCTTGAGCCGCTTCGGGCGGCCCGAGATGATCACCCGCGGGGAGCCCGCGACGACCACCCAGTGCTCGGCGCGGAAGCGGTGGCGCTGCAGGCTCAGCCGCTGCCCGGGCCGGACGAAGAGCCGCTTGACCTTGTAGCCGCGCCCCTCCTCCACGGTCTGGAACCCGCCCCAGGGCCGGGTCTCGAAGACGCCGACCGGGGTCTCGCCGCGCCGGCGCCGCGGCGCGCTCACAGCCGGATCACCCGCGCGAAGTCGGCCTCGACGCTCTTGCTCACCTCTTCCAGCACCTCGGCCGGCACGTCGTCGTCGAGCAGCAGCACCACGATGGCCCGCCCCCGCCGGGTGCGCCGGCCCACGTGCATGGAGGCGATGTTCACGTTGTGGCGGCCCAGGATCGAGCCGATCCGTCCCACCATGCCCGGCCGGTCCTCGTAGGCCAGCACCAGGATGTGCCCCTCGGGCACGAATTCGACGTGCAGGTCGCGCAGCCGCACGATCCGGGGCACTCCGTCGAAGACCGTCCCCGCGATGATCTTGCGGCCGGACCCGGCCTGGGTCGTCACCGTCACCAGGTTGGTGTAGCCGGAGGCGGGCTCCGGATCGGTGCGCACCTCGAGGGTCAAGCCCCGCTCCCGCGCGATCAGGTGCGCGTTGACCAGGTTCACCGCCTGCACGGTCACGCCCTCGAGCAGCCCCTTCAGCACCGCGCGGCCCATCAGCTCGGGATCCCACCGCGCCATGTGGCCGGCCACCTCGATCTCCACCCGCTCGACGTTGTCGGGCTCGAGCTGCTGGCAGAAGCGGCCGAGGAGCTCGGCCAGCTGCAGGAACGGGCGCTGCTCGGCCAGGGTCTCGCGATCGGCCACCGGGATGTTCACCGCGTGCTCGACCAGCTCGCCGTCGCGGAAGGCCACCAGCTGGCGCGCCACGTCCACCGCCACGTTGACCTGGGCCTCCTGGGTGTTGGCACCCAGGTGCGGGGTGACCACGACCCGCGGGTGCTGGATCAGGCGCTTCAGCAGGGGCGACTGGGGCGGCTCCTCGCTCCACACGTCGACCGCGGCCCCGGCCACGTGGCCGGAATCCAGGGCGGCCAGGAGGGCGGCCTCGTTGACGATGCCGCCGCGGGCGCAGTTGACGACGCGCACGCCCGGCTTCATGGCCCCCAGCTCGCGCGCCCCGATCATGTTCTCGGTCTCGTCGGTCAGCGGCACGTGCACGGTGAGGATGTCGGCCCGGCTCAGCACCGTCTGCAGATCGGTGAGGCGCACCCCGAGATCGCGGGCCCGGCTCTCCGGGATGAAGGGGTCGTACACGAGGACCTCCATGTCGAAGGCGCGCAGACGCGCGGCCACCCGCGAGCCGACCTTGCCGAGCCCCAGCACTCCCGCGGTCTTCCGGAAGAGCTCGGAGCCGTAGATGCCGCGATCCCACTCGAGCCGCTTGAGCGCCTCGTGGGCGCTCGGGATCTTGCGCACGAGGGCCAGCAGCATGCCCACGGTGTGCTCGGCGGCCGAGACCACGTTGCCGTAGGGCGCGTTGACCACCACCACCCCCTGGCGGGAGCAGGCGTCCACGTCGATGTTGTCGACCCCGACGCCGGCGCGACCGAGGATGCGGAGCCGCCGGGCCCGCGCGAGGAACTCGGCGGTCACGGTGGTGGAGGAGCGCGTCACGATGGCCTCGTACTCCCCGAGCCGCGCGTGGAGCGCCTCGCGGTCGAGCGTGCTCGAGACCTGGTCCACCTGGAAGCCGCGCTCGGCCAGGTAGGCGATGCCCTCGGGGGCGATGGTGTCGATGACGAGCGCCTTCATGTCAGGGCGCCGGGACCCGGTGGCTGCGCAGGAAGCGCAGGAAGTCCCTTCCCTCCGCGAGCCGCCGCTTCATCACCTGCCGGTCGCGGATCATCTCGGACGCGAGTGAGAGCATCTTGCGCGGGCGGAAGTAGAAGCGGCGGTAGAACTGATCCACCGAGCGGAAGATCTCCGGCCGCGAGAGGTGCGGGTAGCCGATCACGCTCACCTGCACCCCCGAGCCGTCCACCAGCTCCTCGGTCTCGAGCCAGCCGTTGCGCTGAGCCTCCGCGTAGAGCGCGGTGCCCGGGTACGGCGCGGCGAGCGAGACCTGGATGGTGTCCGGGTCGATCTCGGCCGCGAAGCGTATGGTCTCCGCGATGGTCTCGCGCGTCTCGCCGGGCAGCCCGAGGATGAAGGTGCCGTGGATCGCGATGCCGAGCGACTTCGCGTCCCGGGTGAACCGCCGCGCCACGTCGAGCCGCACCCCCTTCTTCACGTTGTTCAGGATCGCCTGGTTGCCCGACTCGTAGCCGACCAGCAGGAGGCGGAGGCCGTTGTCCTTGAGGACCTTGAGCGTCGCGTAGGGCACGTTGGCCTTGGCGTTCACCGACCAGGTGATGCCGAGGCGCCCGAGGCGGCGCGCGATCGCCTCGGCGCGCGGCAGGTCGTCGGTGAAGGTGTCGTCGTCGAAGAAGAACTCGCGCACCTGCGGGAAGAGCGAGGCGGCCAGCGTCATCTCCTCGGCCACGTGCTCGGGGCTGCGGGTCCGGTACCGCTGCCCGCCCACCGTCTGCGGCCAGAGGCAGAAAGTGCACTTGGAGCGACAGCCCCGCCCGGTGTAGAGCGAGACGTACGGGTGCTGGAGGTAGCCGATCGCGTAGTGCTCGACGGTGAGGTCGCGCTTGTAGACCGGGGTCACGAACGGCAGCGCGTCCATGTTCTCGAGCGTCGGCCGCTCCGGCGTGTGCTCGACGTGGCCGTTGACCCGGTAGGAGAGCCCGGCGATCCCCGACAGCGGCCGGCCCTGCGCCACCTCCTGGATCGTGAAGTCGAACTCGTTGCGGGCCACGAAGGTGAGGGCGCGGCTCGCCCGCAGGGAGGCCTCGGGGGCGACCGCCACCGCCGCGCCCACCAGCCCGATGATCAGGTCGGGATTCTCGGCCTTCAGGGCCTCGGCCACTCGCACGTCGGAGCCGAAGGAGGGCGTGCTGGTGTGCATCACGCAGAGGTCGTAGCCGCGCGCGAGAGGCAGCACGTCGTCCAGGGTGAGCCCGTCGGGCGGGGCGTCCACCAGGCGGGAGCCCGGCACCAGGGCGGCGGGCTGGGCCAGCCAGGTGGGATACCAGAACGAGCGGATCTCCCGCCGGGCCTGGTAGCGGGAGCCCGCGCCCCCGTCGAACCCCGCCGCGGCGGGCGGGTGCAGGAACAGCGTGCGCAGATAGCTTTCGGTCACGTTGCGATCACGATACCACACGGCACCTCGCCGGCACGGTCCCCTAGCCGCGCGTCCGGCGATGACGGCGCCACAGCACGAGCCCCCACCCCGCCGCGACGAGGAGCGCACCACCCGCGACCCAGAGCTGCATCTCGCGCACGCGAGCCAGGGCCATCGCGACCGAGTCCGCCAGCACGTAGGCCACCCCGAAGGAGATCGGCACGCTCAGCAGGACCGCGGCCACGTCCACCAGCAGGAAGCGGAGAAACGGCACGCGCACGAGGCCGGCGGTCAGGAACGCGGCCGCGCGCAGGCCCATGATGAGGCGGGCCATCACCACGAACTTGAGCCCGTGGCGGTAGTAGGCCTCCATCACCCGCTTCTCGCGCTCGGGGGTCAGGATGCGGCGCGCGGTCGGCCAGTTCAGGATGCGC
>DASZJM010000047.1:0-6628 GCA_035948165.1 Candidatus Methylomirabilota bacterium | reverse complement strand
ACCTTCACGCGTCCGCTCGCCATGTCCGTGTGCGCCTCCGCATTGTCAGGGGAGCAACTTCTATGCCCGACCTCGGTGAATGAAAGATCACGCAGTAGCGCACGCGGGACGCGATGACGCCGCGCCCGGTCGGAACGGTTTACCCGGTAAACCCGGGACCTCGCGCGGCCTGGAGCAGGCTCACGATGATCGGGGCCACCGCCGTCGCCGGCACCGGCTTGGCCACGTGGGCCTCGAAGCCGGCGTCGAGCACCCGGCGGCGGTCGTCGGCCGCCGCGTACCCGGTCAGGGCGATGGCGGGCAGGTGCCGGCCCCCGATCGCCTCCAGGTGGCGCACCTTGCGGATCAGGTCGTAGCCGTCCTCGCCGGGCATGCGGATATCGCTCAGCAGCACGTCGGGCCACCCCCGCTCGATGACCGCGACCGCCTCGCCGACGGACGGGGCAGTGGTCACCACCGCGCCCTGCCGGCCGAGCGCCACCGCCATGACCTCGCGGGTCTCGGCGTCGTCGTCCACCACCAGCACCCGGACCCGCTCGAGCGGCCGCGCCGAGCCATCCGGGCCGTCGGCCGGCGGGGCGACGGGGTCCCGGGCCGCCGGCGCCCCCGCGCTGGGCAGGCGGACCGTGAAGGTGGCCCCGCGCCCCTCGCCCGGGCTCGCCGCCTCGATGGTCCCGCCGTGGAGCTCGACGAGCTGGCGCGCGATCGAGAGCCCGAGGCCGAGCCCGCCGTGCGAGCGGTTGGCCCCGCTCTCCCCTTGCCGGAAGCGGTCGAACACGTGCGACAGCAGGTCGGTCGTGATGCCGCGGCCCGAGTCGGTCACGGTCAGGACCGCGGTGTGGTCGCCCCCGCGCAGCCGGATCTCCACGCGGCCACCCTCGGGGGTGAAGCGCACCGCGTTGGCGAGGAGGTTCCAGGCCACCTGCTGGAGGCGGATGGCGTCGCCCCGCACCATGCCCGCGGCGGGATCGAGGTCCTCGACGAGCGTGACCCCCTTGTTGAGCGCGCCGGGGCGGACGGTGTCGATCGCGGCCTGCACGATCGGGGCGATCGCGACCGGCTCGATCACGAGCTGCAGCTGGCCCGAGACGATGCGGGAGACGTCGAGCAGGTCGTCGACCAGGCGCGTCTGGAGAATCGCGTTGCGATCGATCGTGTCCGCCGCGCGCGCGAGGGCCTGCGGGTCCTGGAGCCCGCCGCGCAGCATGCCGGACCAGAGCCGCAGGGTGTGGAGCGGCGCGCGCAGCTCGTGGGAGAGCGCGGCCATGAACTCGTCCTTGGCCTGGCTCGCGGCCTCCGCCTCCCGCCGCGCGGCGCGCTCGCGCTCGAGCAGCTCGCGGCGGCCGGTGGCGTCGAGCGCCACGATGGTGACCGCGCCGGGCGCGTCCGGACCGCGCGCGAGCGAGAGGCTCGCGTCCACCCAGCGCACCGACCCGTCCGGCCCGAGATATCGCGTCTCGGTGACCCGCTCGGGGGCCCCCGGGGTGAGCCCTCGCAACCCGGCCACGTCTCGCGCGCGATCGCCGGGATGCAGCACCTCCTCGAAGGCGTGCCCGATGAGATCGGCCGGGGCGCGCCCCACCAGCTCGGCGTAGCGCCGATTCACGAGGATGAAGCGACCGTCCCGGCCGAGCTGGGCGACGCCCGCGGTGGCCTGGTTCACCAGCGCCGCGAGCTGCGCCAGGCTCCTGCGCCGCCCCTGCTCCGCGCGCTCGCGGCCCTCGGCCGCCGCCTCCAGGTCGCGCGAGACCGGGGCGAGGTCGGCGACCGCGGCGCCGAGCGGCGCCGGGTGCCGGCCCCGTCCGAGATCCGCGGCCGCGCCCGCGAGCGCGCTGATCGAGCCGGTGATCGGGCGGACCGCGAGCGCGGCCAGGGCCATCGCGATCAGGAGCACCGCGACGCCGCCCGCGACGGTGGCGAGGGAGCGCGTCCACGGCCGATCGAGCGCCGCCACCGGCGCGGCCAGCACGACGTGCCAGTCGGTGAGCGCGGGGCGTGCATAGGCGAAGTAGACCGGCCCGCCCGGCAGCTCGGCCCGGCCGCCCCAGCCGGAGCCGGGGCCGCCGGGCGCGATCGGGAAGCGCGGCCCCGCGCTCCCGGCCGAGAGGGGCGCGGGATCCGCGGCCGCCTCGGGGGTCCGCGCGAAGACGTTCCCGCGGTCGTCCACCAGCGAGCCGCTCCAGCGGGCGGGCAGGGCGCCGAAGAGGTCGGAGACCACGCCGGCCGAGACCATCGCGCTGAGCACGTAGCGGGGCCGCCCCTCGCGCAGCACCGGGACCCGCACCGCGAATACGGCCGGGGTGGAGCCGGCCTCGTGGGCGATCACCGGCGCGCCCCGATCCAGCACCGCACGCACGCGATCGGGCTCGGGGGCCGCCGCGCCGTCGGCCGGGCGCGCGGTGTCGAGAACGCAGCGTCCGTCGGGGGTGTGCAGGGTGATGCCGAGCCACTCCCGCTGGCCGGCCGCCACCCGCCGCAGCTCGGCGCGGGCCGCCTCGGGGTCTCCGCGGTCGAGCGCGGATGAGGCGGCCTCCACCTGCAGCGCGTGCACGTCGTCGAGCAGGTCGTGCTCGATCGCGACCGCCACCGCCCGCGCGGTGTCCTCCATGCGGCCGCGCTGGGCGGTGCGCTGCTCGTGCGCGGCGCTGACCGCGAGCCAGATCGCGAACAGGGCCATCGGCAGCACCGCGCCCCCCACCAGGAGGACGAGGTACGCGCGCAGCGAGAGGCGCGAGGGAATCAGCGGGCGGCGCATGCCGCGCGCCTCGCCGCCGGCGACCCGCCACCCGGGTCGGTCACCGCCTCTCGATAGGCCATGAAGTGGGGATAGAGCTGCCGGGGATGGGTGAGCGCGCCCTCGGGCAAGCGCACCGCCGGCGGATGCAGGATGAAGGCGTGCAGCTCCTCCTCCGACGGCCCCGCGTGCGAGCCGGGCTCGTCGACGAAGCTGACCGCGCCGCCGGGCGCTCCGGTCCCGTACAGCACGATGTCGCCCGCGCTCGGCATCGCCATGAGATCGCGCAGGCCCGCGAGCACCACGTCCCGGTCGGGGCGCCGCGCGAACGGATCGCGCGCGGCGGGGTCGGGGCGCGCGCCGAGCGGCACCGGGCGCCCGCGCCACCAGCACAGGGGCCCGCGCGCGCCGCGAGCCAGGACCAGGCCGATCCCCGGATGGCCGGAGAGCCGCACCATGGCGCGCGGGTGGCGCGTCTCGATCTCGTCGGCGAGCAGCGGCTCCGGACGATCGGTGAAGTAGACGAAGGCGTTGGGCCCGGCCGCGATCACGCGCAGGCCGGGCGCGGGGGCGCCGAGCGCGGAGGCCACCACCTGCTCGAGGGTGGCGCCCTCCGCGACCGCGGTGAAGGACCGGGTCGCGGCCTGGCCGTGGTCGGAGAGCACGTAGAGGTCGTAGTGGAGCTCGGGCAACCGTCGCAGGATGCGGGCGAGCTGCTGGATCGAGCGGTCCACCCGCCGCAGCGCGCGGAAGGCGAGGCGGTCCTCCGGCCCGTAGGCGTGGGCGAACACGTCGTAGTCGAGGAAGTTGACGTAGATCGCCGGGGTGCCGCGGTAGAGGTCCGCCGAGACGAGGAGCGTGAAGAGCTCGCGGGCCCAGATGCCGACCCCGATGTCGAGCAGGAGCGCCTCGATCGACCGGCGGAGGTTGGCCCGGCCCGACGTGAGGGCCAGCAACGTGCGTCCCGCGAACCGCGCGAGGGTGACCGCGGTGAGCCCCATGCCCTTGAGCGCCACCCAGGCGAGGAGCAGCCCGGAGAGCGCGGTGCGACGGAGTCCGCGACCGGCCCGGGCCAGATGCTTGAGGCGCGCGAAGGTCCACAGGCTGTCGTCCGCGCCGCCGGTGAAGATGCAGCCGTAGCAGGAGCCGCCCTCGAGTATCCCGGCGCGGCCGCCCGCGTGGCGGTGCTCGACGAGATCGGCGACGCCGCGCTTCGGGAAGTGCAGCTCTCGGCCCGCCCGCTTGTCGTAGAAGTGGAAGCCGGGGATGTCGGGCCGGCCCCCGTACATGATCGCGGCCTGGAACGCGGGCGTGGAGGAGGGCAGCCCCACCGACAGGTCGCGCCGCACGAGACGGCCCGCGTCGAGCAGGCGCCGGAGGCCCCGCAGGCTCCGGCCCGCGAGCGCGCGCTCGAGGAGCGGGCGCGAGAGACCGTCGATCTGGACGATCAGGAAGCGACGGCGAGACGTCTCGGCGGCCGGTGGCGAGAGCCGCAGCCAGCGGCTCCACCGGTCCACCAGGCCCTGCCCGCGCAGCACCAGGGATTCCATGGCGTCACGACCGGGCGAAGGCTCGGCGGCCGGCCGCAGCCAGACCGGCGAGCAGCAGCGCGGCCGCGATCGCGCCGGCCACGAGCGGCCAGGGCACGCGGCCCCGCGTGGCCGCGGTGTAGAAGAGGTCGGCGCCGAGGACGAGGACCACGTTCATCGGAATCATGCCGGCGAGCGACCACGCGAGGTAGCGGCCGAACGTGATCGTGGTGAGCCCGAAGCCGTAGTTGACGACCGCGAAGGGGGCGAGCGGCAGGATGCGCAGGACCGGGATCACCACCCAGTCGTGCGCCTCGAGCAGCGCGGAGAGGCGGGCGAAGCCCGGGGTCCCGGCCAGGCGCGCCACGAAAGCGTCGCGCGCGAGATAGCGCGCGATCAGGAACGCGGCAGCGGCGGAGCCTCCGCTCGCCACGATCATCACCGCCACCGCGGGCCACGGCCCGAAGAGAAACGGCGAGAGCAGGGTGAACGGCATGCCCGGCACCCCGAGGAGGGTGGCCACCACGTACACCACGACGAACGCCCCCGGCGCCAGCGCGCCGAGTGGCTCGACCCTGGTCCGGGTGGCCTCCAGGTGGGCGGCCACGTCCACCGTGCGGGCCACCACCACGAGCGCGAGGAGCAGCGCGCCCGCCCCGGCCAGGGGCCATCCGCGGGGGCGGCGCGCCGCGACGGGGCGCCGCCCCCCCGCGGGCTGCCGCGCGAGGAGGAGAGGCACGGGAGGCCTCGTGTCAGGCCTCGGCCTCGCCGAGGGCATCGGCGCCCACCGGTCGGCTCGCCGCCTCGTCGATGGCGGCCGTCCAGATCGACGCCTCGTTCTCGGTCATGCTGCCGTGCGGGAGGAGCCGCGCGTCCTCGTAGCCCCAGAGCTGGACGTCCACCAGGTACTGGGCGCGCGAGGTCATCGGCCCGCGACAGACCCGCCGGGCGGGCGCGTGCCCCATCTCCTCCTCGAGGAGCTGCAGACAGCGGCGCATCAGGGGCTCGGGCACGCGGGTGCGCTCGGACGGATAGATGAAGCCGAAGAGCACGAGGTGGCTCAGGAGCACGCGCCAGTGGCGGCCGAACCGCCGGGCCAGCCGGCCCCAGTCGAGGGCTTCCGCGCGCGCGTGGATCAGGTGGGCGATGTCGGCGCCGTCGTAGCGCTCGCGCTCCATGACGAAGGCCTTCGACCAGATCGTCTCCTCCGCCGGGCAGAGCGCGACCGGCTGCCCCATCACGGTCGACGGCACCGCGTGACGGAGCCAGTCGTCGTCCACCGCGCACACCCCGTTGCCGGAGTTGAAGATGACGTCGATGTGGTCGTGCTCCGACCGCTTGATCTTGGCGAGCCAGTGCGGGAACGCCACCTCGGAGGCGTAGCCGAGGCGCTCCTCCACGAGGGCCAGCGCGGCGGGCACGTCGCGCTCGCGCATGAAGAGGTCGAGGTCCTTCACCGAGCGGCCGATCCCGAGGTAGCACTCGAGCGCGTGCCCGCCGCCCACCAGGAACTCGACGCCGCCCGCGTTCAGCTCCGCGAGCACGCGGCGGTAGAAGCGGGCGGTGACCGCGGACGGCTCGTCCGCTCGGGCCCGGACCCGGCCCGGCGCCGCCGGCGACACCGCGGGGCTCATGCCGACACCGGCCGCGCCGGCGCGGTGGGCTCACCGGGGCGCGCGAGGGTGGCGCTCGGCCGCGCGTCGGCGGCGACGGTCTCGGGCGCCTCCGCCCGCGGCACCTCCACCACCCGGAACGGCGGCCGGTCCGGGTCCAGCCGGCGCAGGAGCGGCAGCGCGACATTGTAGACCGGCACCCCGGTCGAAGTGGCGCCCTCCGGCTGCCCGCGATGGGCGTGACCGTGGAACACCACGCTCGGCCGGTAGCGGTTGAGCGGCTCCTCGAGACGGCTCGAGCCGAGGAACGGGAAGATCTCGGTCGGCTCCGCACCCACCGTCGCGGCGATCGGCGCGTAGTGCAGCACCGCCACGCGGCCCGGCGTGCGCAGGCGCGCGAGCGCCGACTCGAGCTTGAGCGCCTCGTCGAGCGCGGCCTTCACGAAGGCCTTGATCGGCTCCTCGCCCCACGCCTGCAGCGCGCGCTCGCCGAAGCCGCCCGCGAAGCCCTTCACCCCCGCGAAGCCCACCCCGAGCACCTCGGTCGCGGTGCCGTCGAGCATGCTGACGCCCGCCGCGTCGGCGAGGATCTGCGTCACCTCGGCCGCCGCGTTGGACTCGAAGTCGTGGTTGCCGAGCACCGCGAGCTTCGGCAGCTTGGCGGCGGCGAGCTCCTTGGCGAGCACGCGCGCTTCCTCGGCCGTGCCGTAGTCGGTGAGGTCGCCGCACAGGACGAGCACGTCCGCGGCCTC
>DASZJM010000046.1:0-2718 GCA_035948165.1 Candidatus Methylomirabilota bacterium | reverse complement strand
GACGATCGGCAGGGCGCTCCCAAGAAGGTGATGGCCGAGGTGCTGGGCGAGGCCGCGCGCCTGGCCGGGCAGGCGGGAGCGCAGGTCGAGGCGGTGTGGGTGACCGACAAGGCGAGCCCCGAGGGCATCAAGCAGCTCGGCGAATGGGGCGCCAAGCGGGTGTGGCTGCTCGAGAACGGCGCGTTCGCGCCGTACCGCGCCGAGGTGTGGACGCCGGTGGTGGCGGATCTGGCCGGCAAGGAGTCGCCGCAGGCCATCTTCGCGCCGGTCACGACCCGGCAGCGCGAGTTCATGGCCCGGCTCGCCGCGCGGCTCGGGGCCGGGCTCTCCGCCGACTCGACCGCGATGGCGCTCGACGCGGGCAAGCTCGTGGCCACCCGGCCGATCTACGCGGGCAAGCTGCTGTCCAAGATGACGTGGGCCAAGACGCCGTGGATGGTGACGCTCCGGCCCAACGTGTTCCGCCCCGGCGAGGCGCAGGCGGGCGCGAGCCCGACGGTGGAGAAGCCGGCCGCCACGATTCCGGGCGAGACCATGAAGCTCGTGGAGCGGCGGCAGGAAGCCTCCACCGGCCTGCCGGAGCTGACCGAGGCCGAGATCGTGGTCTCCGGGGGCCGCGGGCTCAAGGGCCCGGAGAACTTCGTCATCCTGGAAGAGCTGGCCAAGGTGCTGGGCGCGGCGGTCGGCGCCTCGCGCGCGGCGGTGGACGCGGGCTGGCGGCCGCACCGCTTCCAGATCGGCCAGACCGGGCGCACGATCTCGCCCAAGCTCTACCTGGGCTTCGGCATCTCCGGCGCGATCCAGCACCTGGCCGGCATGCGGACCTCCAAGGTGATCTGCGCGATCAACAAGGACCCGGAGGCGCCGATCTTCAAGATCGCCGACTACGGCATCGTCGGCGACCTCTTCGACGTCGCCCCCCTCCTGACCCAGGAGTTCAAACACCTCCTGGACAAGTGAGGACCAAGACCCAAGAGGAGTAAACGAGAACCGAGAGCAGTAAACGGATGTCCGCCAAGTGGGGGAGTGCGGGAGCCATTTCTGGGCCCCCGCAGCTGAAGAGCTTAAAGAACTAAACGGCAGCAAGGAGAAGCAGTGGAGCTAGATCTGACGCCAGAGCAGACCATGATCCGGAACCTGACCCGCGACTTCGCGGACAAGGAGGTGCGCCCGATCGCCGACGCGATCGATCGGGACGCCCGCTTCCCCACCGAGACCGTGGCGCGCATGGCGGAGCTCGGCCTGATGGGGATCGCGGTGCCGGAGGCCCACGGCGGCAGCGGCGGCGACACGGTCGCCTACGCGCTGGCGGTCGAGGAACTCGCGCGGGGCTGCGCCTCCCACGCGGTGATCATGTCGGTCAACAACTCGCTCTACTGCGACCCGGTCCTCAAGCACGGGACCGAGGAGCAGAAGGCGCGCTTCCTCGCCCCCTACGCGGCGGGACGCAAGCTCGGCTGCTTCGCCCTGACCGAGCCGGAGGCGGGCTCGGACGCGAGCAACCAGACCACGCTGGCGCGGCGGGACGGCGACGGCGCCTACGTACTGGACGGCCGCAAGGTCTTCGTCACCAACGGGCGCGAGGCCGGCGCGGCCCTGGTGTTCGCCCAGACCGATCGGGCTGCCGGGCGTCGCGGCATCAGCGCCTTCCTCGTGGAGAAGGGCACGCCGGGCTTCACGGTGGTCAAGACCGAGGACAAGCTCGGCATCCGCGCCTCCGACACCGCCGAGCTGCTCTTCGAGCGGTGCCGCGTGCCCGCGTCCCAGCGTCTCGGCGAGGTCGGGCAGGGATTCCGGATCGCGCTCGGCACGCTCGACGGCGGGCGCATTGGCATCGCGGCCCAGGCGGTCGGGATCGCGACGGCGGCCTACGAGGCGGCGCTCGCCTACGCGCGTGAGCGGAAGAGCTTCGGGGTGCCGATCGGCGAGCACCAGATGGTGCAGTGGATGCTCGCGGACATGGCGACCACCATCGAGGCGGCCCGCCTGCTCACCCTGCGGGCGGCGTGGCGCAAGGACTCGGGCGCGCCCTACGGCCCCGAGGCCGCGATGGCCAAGCTCTTCGCCTCCGAGACCGCGATGCGGGTGACCACCGACGCGATCCAGGTGCACGGCGGCTACGGCTTCATCAAGGAGTACCAGGTCGAGCGCCACTTCCGCGACGCCAAGATCACCCAGATCTACGAGGGCACGTCCCAGATCCAGAAGCTGGTCGTCGCCCGTCACCTGCTCGCCGACGCCGGGTCGGCGGCCTGAGGGAGGGCGAGCCCATGGCCGACGGCAAGGAGCGCTGGGAGGAGGAGACCTACGGGCCCTTCGTGCGGCGCACGCCGGAACGGGACGTGCCCTACGAGACGCTCTCCGGTATCCCGGTGCAGCCGCTCTACACCCCGGAGGACCTCGCGGGGTGGCGCTACGATGAGAAGCTCGGCTATCCGGGCGAGTTCCCGTACACGCGCGGGCCCTATGCCTCGATGTACCGCGGGCGGCTCTGGACGATGCGGATGTTCGCCGGCTTCGGCCGGCCGGAGGACACCAACGCCCGCTTCAAGTACCTCCTCGAGCAGGGCCAGACCGGGCTCTCCACCGCGTTCGACATGCCCGCCCTCATGGGCTACGACGCGGATCACCCGCGGGCCCGCGGCGAGGTGGGCCGAGAGGGCGTCTCGATCTCCACGCTCGCCGACTTCGAGATCCTGTTCCGCGACATCCCCCTGG
>DASZJM010000045.1:0-11751 GCA_035948165.1 Candidatus Methylomirabilota bacterium | reverse complement strand
TACAACTTCTTCCTCGACCGCTTCATCGCCGGCTTCACGGTCGGCGCCATCAAGTAGGGCCGGCGCGGAACCTTGACATCCGTGTCCGGGCCTACTTAGAATTCAGACCGACCAGTCGGTCTGGCCGACTACCCGAACCCGGAGGCCGAACCTGGAGGCAGACATGGCCGTCGCCGCACCCGCCCCACCGCGCATCCGCGATGCCCGGCTGACCGGCATCTGGGAGAAGGTCCAGGCCGGAGAGCGCCTCTCCCGCCCCGACGGGCTCGTCCTCTTCGAGACCGACGACCTGCACGCGGTCGGCCGCATGGCGGACTTCGCCAAGACCCGGCGTCACGGAGACCAGGTCTTCTTCGTGCTGAACCGCTACATCAACCCGACCAACGTATGTGTGCTCTCCTGCAGTTTTTGTGACTTCGCCCGCAAGAAGGGCGAGGAGGGGGCCTTCGAGAACACCATCGAAGACGTGCTGGCGATGATCAAGCCCGGCACCCGCGAGGCCCACATCGTGGGCGGCCACCACCCGGACTGGCCGTTCGAGTACTTCGAGCGGATGATCGAGGCCATCCACAACGCGCGGCCGGAGACCCAGATCAAGGCGTTCACCGCCGCCGAGATCGACTACTTCTGGCGGCGGTGGAAGATCGAGCCCCGCGAGGCGCTCACCCGGCTCAAGCAGGCGGGGCTCCACTCGATGCCGGGGGGCGGGGCCGAGATCTTCTCGAAGCGGCTCCAGAAGCTGCTCCACTTCACCGGCAAGGCGGACGCGGACCGGTGGTGCGAGATCCACGGCATCGCCCACTCGCTCGGGCTCAAGACCAACGCCACCATGCTCTACGGGCACGTCGAGACCAAGGAGGAGCGGGTCGATCACCTGCTCAAGCTGCGGGAGCAGCAGGACCGCTCAGGCGGCTTCATCACCTTTATCCCGCTCTCCTACCAGACCGGCACCACCAAGCTGGTGCCGCGGCAGACGCCGCCGACCGACGACCTGCGCACCATCGCGGTCTCGCGCCTGCTCCTCGACAACTTCCCCCACATCGAGGCGTACTGGGTGATGCTCGGGGAAGCCACCGCGTCGCTCGCACTCCACTTCGGGGCCTCCGACGTCAACGGCACCCTCGAGGACGAGAAGATCGCCCACATGGCCCAGGCGGCCAGCCCGGCCGGGCTCGCCACCGAGCAGATCCTCCGCATGGTGCGCGACGCGGGCAAGGTCGCGGTGGAGCGCGACGCGCTCTACAACGTGGTCAAGGTGTGGAGCTGACATGCTGCGGGTGGGGCGGATCCCGTACCTCAACTGCGAGCCCTTCTTCCATCGGCTCGAGGGCGTGCAGCTGGTCGATCTGATTCCCCGCGTCCTCGGCCAGGCGATGGCCGCCGACGAGCTCGACGCGGGCCCGCTCTCGCTGATGGACTACGTGCGGCTCGAGAGCCGTCTGGTGCCCCTGCCCTACGGGATCGGCTGCCCCACCGGGGCCCGGAGCGTGCTCGTCTTCTCCGACCGCCCCCTCGCCGCGCTGGGCGGCGCGCGCGTCGGCATCACCGGCGAGACCTCCACCTCGGTGGAGCTGCTGCGGGTGCTGCTGGCCCTGCGCCACGGGATCGAGCCCACGGCCTGGGTCGGCCCCGACGAGCCGTGCGACGCGGTGCTACTGATCGGAGATCAGGCGATCCAGCGGCTCACCCGTGGCCCGGCGGCCGCCCACGTGTTCGACCTCGGCCTCGAGTGGCGCGACTGGACGGGATTGCCGTTCGTGTTCGCGCGCTGGGCGGTGGCCGCGCGGGTGTCGGCGGCGGAGCGGCGGGCCTTCGAGCGCGCGCTCGACGCGGCGCTGGACCGGGGGATGGAGGAGCTGCCCCGGATCGCGGCCAGCCATCGCGACCTGGGCTGGAGCGCGGCGGAGGTTGCGTCGTACCTCCGGAACTTCGCCTTCCGCCTGGGGCCCGACGAGGAGAAGGGGGCGGCCGAGTTCTTGCGGCTGCGGGCGCAGCTGGGGGCCGGGCGGTGCTGAGCCGCATCCAGGCCAAGGTCGAGGCCGGCGAGCGGCTCGATCGGGCCGACGGGCTCTGGCTCCTCGCCGAGGCGCCGCTGCTCGACGTGGGCAGCCTGGCCCAGGAGGCGCGCTTCCGCCGCATCCCCGAGCGCCGGGTGACGTTCGTCATCGACACCAATCCGAACTACACGAACGTGTGCATCACCGACTGCCAGTTCTGTGCCTTCTACCGTCGGCCCGGGGACAAGGAGGCGTACACCCTCACGGTGGACGAGGTGCTCGAGAAGGTCGGGTTCGCGGCCCGCGAGGGCGCAACCACCGTGCTGCTCCAGGGCGGGCACAACCCGGCGCTGCCGCTCGAGTACTACCTCGACCTGGTGCGCGAGACCCGGCGCCGCTTCCCGTCGGTCACCCCACACTTCTTCAGCGCCTCGGAGATCCGCACCATGTCGGACGTGGCCGGCAAGCCGGTCCCCGAGATCCTGAGCCAGCTGAAGCAGGCGGGTCAGACGAGCATCCCGGGTGGCGGCGCGGAGATCCTCTCCGAGCGGGTGCGCCGTCGCATCGAGCCCAAGAAGGGCGGGCCCGGCGCGTGGCTCGAGGTGCACCGCGAGGCGCACCGTCAGGGCTTCCGGTCCACCGCGACCATGATGTACGGGCACGTCGAGCAGCCCGAGGACGTCCTCGACCATCTCGACAGCATCCGGGCCCTCCAGGACGAGCATCGGGGATTCACCGCGTTCGTGCCGTGGTCGTTCAAGCCGGGCAACACCCTGCTCGAGAAGTGGATCAAGCACTACAAGGGTCCGAACGCCTACCTGCGGATGCTCGCGGTGTCGCGGCTCTACCTCGACAACTTCCCCCACGTGCAGGCCTCGTGGTTTTCCGAGGGCAAGCGGGCGGGGCAGGTCGCGCTGTCGTGGGGCGCGGACGACTTCGGCGGCACGCTGTTCGAGGAGAACGTGCACGCGGCGGCGGACTTCGTGAACAAGACGTCGGTGGAGGAGATCGTGACCTTGATCCGCGACGCCGGCTTCACCCCCGCCCAGCGCACCACCGACTACGAGATCATCAAGACGTATTGAGCCCGGGGCGGGTCGCCTAGATGGGATCGACGGGCGGCATGGTCTGGATGAGCTTCCTCGCGTGGGCCATCTCGTAGAGCCGGCGGAGCGCGGCGCGCCCGTCGTCCCCGAGGCGCATGGTGTAGTCGTTCACGTACATGAGGACGAAGCGGCGACAGGTCTCCTTGTCGATGTCCCGGCCGTAGCGCATCGCATAGTCGAGGGCCTCGTCGACGTGGGCGAACGCGTAGTCCATCGAGTCGCGGAGGCCCTGGGAGAGCTTGCGGTGGGTCTCCTCCCCCAGGTCCCGGCGCATCACGTTGATGCCGAGCGGCAACGGCAGGCCGGACTCCTTCTGCCACTCCTCGCCGAGGTCGAGCACCTTGACCAGTCCCATGCTCGCGTGGGTGATCTGGCCCTCGTGGATGAGCAGGCCCAGGTCGGCCTGTCCCTCCAGCACCACCTTGGGGATCTTGTCGAAGGCCACCTCGATGGTGGGCGGGTCGCCCACGTAGAGCCGGAGGAGGAGCGCGGCGGTGGTGTGGCTCCCCGGTATCGCGATCACCTTTTCCTCGAGCCGCGCGCGCTCGATGGGCTCGCGCGCCACCAGGATCGGGCCGTAGCCCTTCCCCATCGACGCGCCCGGATCCATCATCCGGTAGGTCGGGTGGACGAGCGTGTAGGTGGCGGCGGAGATCGCGGTGACCTCGAGCTCGCCGGTCCGCGCGCGCCGGTTGAGCGATTCGATGTCCTCCAGCACGTGCTCGATGGTGACGCCGGGGATCTTCACCTTCCCCGCGGTGAGCGCGTAGAACATGAACGCGTCGTCGGGATCCGGGCTATGACCGATGCGGATCAGCATGCGACCTCCCTTGACGTGAACCCTGCTGTGACATGACCACGACGGGGACGACTCGCGACCGGATCCTCCAGGCGGCGCTGGAGGTCTTCGCGCAGAAAGGTTATCACAGGGCTCTCGTCGACGACATCGTGCGCGTCTCCGGCACGTCGAAGGGGGCGGTCTACCACCACTTCCCGAACAAGGAGGCCCTCTTCCTCGCGCTCGTCGACGACTTCGCGGGGCGGCTCGCCGAGGCGGTGGCCGCCGCCATCGGGAGCGCGGAGGGCGCCCTCGGCAAGGTGGAGGCCGCGCTCACCGCGGGCCTCGAGACCTTCGCCCGCCATCGCGAGCTGGCCCAGATCCTCCTGCTGGAATCGGTGAGTCTGGGACCGGCGTACCAGGTGAAGCGCCTCGAGGTGCACGATCGCTTCGCGTCGCTCATCCAGGCCCACCTCGACCAGGCCGTCGCGGAGGGGTCGATCCCGCGCCTCGACACGCGGGTGGCCACGCTGGCGTGGCTGGGCGCGCTCAACGAGGTGGTGGTGCAGTGGCTCTGCCGCGGGCGCCCGGATCTCCTGACCGAAGCGGTGCCCGCCCTGGCTCCCCTGCTCCTGCGGAGCATCGGGGCGGCGCCGGCCTGAGCGGTCAGCGCCCCCAGTTACCGAAGCGCTGCCGGCGGGCGGTCGCGAACCGCACCGAGAACTCGCCCGCCTTGATCGCCCGGAGAATCGCGTCCGGGCTCCGCGCCGCGTCGACCTCGACCCACGCCCGCCCGAAGTCCTCGTCGCGGTGCCCGTCGTCGGTGGCGACCTTGGGGAGCGGAATCGCGTCGACGTCGTACTCGGCCTGGTACACGCCGGTGTCGGTGATTTCCACCGCGTGGATCGGGAGCCCGTCGCGAGTGATCGCGCGGATGCGCCGGAGCGTCTGCTCCACGGTGAGCGAGTAGCGGGCCGGGTGATTCAGGATGAAGAGGGTCTCCTGATCGCCGGTCACCTTCCCCACGTGCTGCCCGAGCGGCCGGTAGTCGATCTCGACGCCCGCGAGCACGAGCATCCGATCGTCGCCGGGCGGGATCCGGAACCAGTACTCCTCGTCGATGCGATCGTCGTGGTCGGTGATCGCGAGGAAGTCGTAGCCGAGGTCGCGGTAGCGCGCGACGACCTCGTCGGCGGGCAGACGTCCGTCGGAGAACGTCGTGTGGGTGTGCAGGTTGCCCTTCAGGAGAGGCATGGCGACGACCGTGCGGGATCGGGGGCTACGCGCCCCGCCTCAGCGGGGATTGGAGACGCGCTGGGTCGATGCCGCCGGCACCGAATCCCACACCACCGTGAAACCCAGCGCGGGCCACCCGCTCCGAGCCCAGGGCTCCTGCGAGACGTAGCTGCCGACCGGAGTGGTGGGCGACGTCCAGCCGGAGAGCCCGTACTTGGTGCCCCCCTGGGTCTGCCCCACGAAAGGCTCGATGAACGCGGGCTCGTGGCGGACCCGGACGTCTTCCCGATAGAAGTCGGCCTCCCGGGGACGCGTCGACTCGCGGGTGGCCTCGCTCGGCTCGACGATCCGCAGCCGCTGGGGCTTCTCGGGCGCCGAGGCCCGGATCTCGATCGGGTTCTGGGCCGCGGCCGGGCTCGAAAGCGTGGCGGCCAGCAGCCCGGAGCCGATGACAGTCCCGAGGAGCGCGACGAGCGTGCGATTCATGGCGTAATCATCTCAGAACCGAGCCGACGCCGCAAGAGAATCGCCGAGATACGACACACTCGAGCGTGGGCCAGACGGTGCGCGCTCTGATCGACGTGTTAAGTTCCGTGATTGGGTATTGCTTTTCATATAAAGATGGGCAAGAGTGAAAATGTTCGGAGAAAATGCGGCAATCCGGTGGGAAGCCTTACCCCGAAGCTACGAGCGGGTCAGCCGTGAAAGGACCTCGGTGAACTGGGCAAGGCCGGCAGGTTTCATGATCACCTCCGAGGCCCCGAGCGCCATGGCCTCGCGGGTCTCTTCGTCCCCGGCATGAGCGGACAGGATCACGACCGGCACGTGGGGAAACCGACTCCGGATGCGCGTGAGGACGGCCAGGCCGCCCAGGCCCGGCATGACCAGATCCAGGAACACCCCGTCGACCGCCGAGGCCTCGAGCAGGCGCAGACCCTCGGTGCCGTCGAGGGCAACCACCGCCTCGTGGCCGAAGGTCCTCACCGCCTCCGCGATCATCTCCGCAACAGACGGATCATCGTCCACCACCAGAATCTTCATGGGTTTCGCCGGGTGCCAGTATCGGGACCTGTGTCCACTTCGTCAAGAGCCTGGTTCACCGCCGCCCGGCCGGACCTGAGGGTGATCCGATGACCCCTGGAGCGGTGCTCGTCGTCGATGGCAGGGCGGACAGCCGCGCCGGGATCGTCCGGGTGGTCAAGGAGGCCGGCTACTCCGTGCTCGAGGCCGGAACCGGTCCGGAGGCCCTGGCTCTCCTCTCGAGCCTCCACCCCCAGCTGGTCATCCTCGACATCGATCAGCTCGACGCCGGGGCCCTCGACCTGGCGCGGCAGGTCAAGCTCGAGGCCGCCGACGTTCCGGTGATCATCCTCTCCGGCAACGGGGACCGGGACCTGGTGGTCAAGGCCATGCGGACCGGGGCCTACGACTTCCTGGTCAAGCCGGTGGCCGGCCAGGCGCTCAAGGACGTGGTGAAGGCGGCGCTGGCGCAGACCGACACCCCGCCGCTGGTCACCTCGCCCGGGGGCAACGGATCCGGAGGCGCGCAGGCGCCGGTGGACGTGGATCTGCTCTTCCGGAACAGCGAGCGGATGCGCGCGGTGGAGGACATCGTCCGGCGCGCCGCCGACACCAACGCGACCATCCTGCTCCAGGGCGAGAGCGGCACCGGGAAGGAGATGGTGGCCCGGGCCATCCACTACATCTCCGACCGGCGCGACAGGCCGTTCCTGAAGGTGAACTGCGCCTCGCTGCCGGGCGACCTGCTCGAGTCGGAGCTGTTCGGACACGAGAAGGGGTCCTTCACCGGGGCGCACCGGCGCAAACCGGGCAAGTTCGAGCTCGCCCACCGGGGCACCTTCCTGCTGGACGAGATCGGCGAGATGCCGCTGGGCCTGCAGGCCAAGCTGCTCCACGTCCTGCAGGACGGGCAGTTCTTCCGAGTCGGCGGGAGCGAGGTGATCACGTCGGACGCGCGGCTGATCGCGGCCACCAACCGGAACCTGGCCTCGGTGATGACGACCGGCATGTTCCGGGAGGATCTCTACTACCGCCTGAACGTGGTGGCGATCTCGATCCCTCCCCTGCGCGAGCGGCGCGAGGAGATCCCGGTCCTCGTCGAGTACTTCATGGCGCGGTTCTGCCGGCAGTACAACCGCGACGCGCTCAAAATCTCCCAGGCGACGATGCGCCTCCTCCAGGATTACTCCTGGCCCGGCAACGTCCGGGAGCTCGAGAACATGATCAAGCGGGCGGTGGTGCTGCAGACCGAGGCCCTGGTGCAGCAGGAGATCGCTCTCCGGAGCGAGAAGCCCTGGGCGCCCAAGCCGGAGGCGGTGCCCGCGCCGGCCCAGCCCGCGGCTCCCGCCGCGGCCGGCGTGACGGCCATCCCGGAGGCCGAGATGGGCCTGAAGGACATTGCCAGACGGGCGGCGATGGCCGCCGAGAAGGCGGTCATCAAGGAGGTCCTCGAGAAGGTGCGCTGGAACCGCGCCGAGGCGGCGCGCCTCCTCAAGATCAGCTACAAGGCGATGCTCTACAAGATCCGCCAAGTCGGGCTCGATGATCGGCCCGAGCGCGGCTCCGGTAGGAAATGATTTGCTTCGTTTGCCCCGACCGCTACCTAAGTCCGTTCCTCCACTCCTAGCGTAGAACTCGCTCGCAGCACCGGCTGTATCCTCGCCTCGATCCCTCCTCGTCTCATCTGCCGTGCGCGCAACTCGCGGTGAATCCGTTGCGATCGGCTTCCCCCGCCCCCACCGGATGAGCCACTCTTGCACGCGTGGCGCAAGACTTGCTCACGATCCCCGCGGACCCGGCCTGCGGTTCGGCCGCGCCCGGAATCGGGAGTTAACCTGACACAGGAAGGGAGGGACACGTGACCGAATTCATGGATACCCAGACAGGGGTATTTCATGAGGACTCGTTCCGCCATCTGCTGACTCGCGAGGCGGGTCGGGCGACGCGGTACCAGGACTTCTTCTCGGTCTGCCTTCTGCGGCCAGACGTCTCCGGCGATCGGCAGCAGATCGGGGAGGAGATCGAGCGCGCGCTCTCGGAGAAGATCCCGGAGTTCGTCCGGGCTACCGACCTGGTCGGCCAGCTCTCCTCTGCCATCGCGATCATCCTATTGCACACGGCGGGCAGCGACGCCTTACGGGTAGCCGAGCGGATCCGCGCCAACATCGAGCAGGTCGCGTTCCGGGAGGGTCCCGAAGGTCGTCCGCAGCGGCTCACGGTGAGCGTCGGGAAGGTGTCCTTCCCCCACGACGGCCATACCGATTCGATCCTGCTGTCGCAGGCGCTCGCCTACCTGGAACAGGCCACGCAGCGCGGTGGCAACCAGGTCACTCACGGTACGGCGACCCCGGACTAGGCGTCGGGAGGAAAGACTTCGCGTGAATCTCCTGGTGCTTGACGAATCACTCGATCTTGCCATGGTGGTCGGTCGCATCGCCCCCGTCCGCGGCTGGGAGCCGCATTTCGTAGGGTCGCTGCACGAGCTGGAGCTGGCGGTGCAGGCGCACGGGCGGCCGGCGCTGACGGTGGTGAATCTGCAGCCGCCGCTGACGGCGTGGGAGCTGGGGCAGCGGCTACGGGGGCTGGGGCTGGAGAGCCCGGTGGTGGTGCTGGGGGCGGCGGGACAAGAGGGGGCGGCGCCGGCCTTGGCGGGGGTGCAGTGGCTGGAGCGGCCGAGCGGGGAGGCGGAGCTGACGGCGGCGCTGGAGCGGGTGGTGAGCCGGCTGGGGCTGGGGGGGCGCAGCAGTGCGGGCAGCCGGGCGGCGGGCCACGGGCTGGTGGGGCAATCGGCGCAGCTGGGGGAGGTGCTGGGGAAGATCGAGAAGGTGGCGCCGGGGGATGCGAACGTGTGCATCTCGGGGGAGTCGGGGACGGGCAAGGAGCTGATCGCGCGGGCGATCCACGCGCAGAGCGCGCGGTGGGACCGGCCGCTGGTGACGCTGGACTGCACGGCGATCCCGGAGGGGCTGATGGAGAGCCATCTCTTTGGGCACGTGCGGGGGAGCTTCACGGGGGCGGTGGAGCACCGGACGGGGTTTTTTGCGCTGGCGCACACGGGGACGCTGTTCATCGACGAGATCAGCGAGCTGTCGATGCCGCTGCAGGCGAAGCTGCTGCGGGTGATCCAGACGCGGGAGTTCGTGAAGGTAGGGGGGAGCAAGCCGACGCGGACGGACATTCGGCTGATCACGGCGTCGAACAAGGATCTGCGGCGGGCGGTGCGGGAGGGGAGTTTTCGGGAGGATCTGTACTACCGGATCGCGGTGGTGATGATCGAGGTGCCGCCGCTGCGGGCGCGGCGGGGGGACATTGGGCTGCTGGTGGAGCATTTCCTGCGGAAGTTTTCGGCGGCGCACCACAAGCGGGTGCCGCGGCTGACGCCGCGGGCGCTGGAGCTGCTGCTGGGGGCGGAGTGGCCGGGGAACGTCCGGCAGCTGGAGAACTGCATCGAGCAGGCGGTCGTATTAAGTGACCATGATACGATCGATATTGATGTGCTGCCGCTGGGAGAGCCAGCGGGCAAGCGCGTGGGGGAAGTACCGAGGCCGGGACTGCCGGCCGGGCTGACCCTGCGGGAGCTGGAGCAGCAGTACATCCTCCAGACGCTGGACGGGGTGGGGGGCAACCGCACGCAGGCGGCGCGGCTGCTCGGCATCAGTCTCCGCTGCCTCCAGTACAAGCTGAAAGCATATCGACAGGGCGGCCCCGAGCCGCTCGTCCAGTTCAACCGCATGCCCGAGAGCCAGCATCCGCTAGGAGTGTGACGATGATGATGAGACGAGCGGTTCCCCTTTTGGTGCTGCTGCTGGTGTCGGCCGCGCTGACGCCTCTCCCGGCGGCGGCGCAGGCGCCGGCGCCGCTTCCGGCCGAGAAGGATTACATCATCGGGCCGGAAGACCTTCTCGAGATCCAGGTCTGGGGGAACAAGGACCTCAACCAGCAGGTCTTCGTGAGACCGGACGGCCGGACCTCCCTGCCGCTGGTGGGCGAGATCGCGGTGGCGGGCAAATCGGTCCAGCAGCTCCAGGACCATCTGACCAACGTCTACGAGAAGACGGTCAAGGGCGCGGTCGTGACCGTGATCGTCAAGGAGATCAGGAGCCGCCCGGTCTACTTCATCGGCGGCTTCGGGAAACCCGGCGTGATGCAGCTCACGCGTGACCTGACCTTGCTTCAGGCCATCTCGATCAACGGTGGCGTGCTGCCGAATGCGGACGCGGAGAAGGGATTCCTGCTCCGGGCGGACAAGCGGATCCCGATCGATTTCAACCGCCTGGTTCAGCGCGGGGATATGAGCCAGAACCCCAAGCTCGAGCCCGGCGATTCGGTCGTGGTTCCCCTGGCCGACGCGGTCTATGTGAATGGGGAAGTGAAAGCTCCAGGGGCGGTTAAATATACGGGAGATTTGACCATTTTGAAGGCGCTGACCCTGGTCGGAGGGCTCACCCCTCTGGCCGCTCCCGGCCGGGTGGACATCGTCCGGGGAAACTCAGAAAAGAAGGAACGAATTCGGGTCGATGTTGATAAGATGATGCGGTCGCCGGATGAGTATCCCGATGCCCGGCTGCAACCGAACGACATTATCTTTGTCCCACAAAGACTCTTCTAAGCACCACGGCGGTACGAAGGCGGAGAGCACGCGGTCGCGTGCTCTCGTCGCGTTCGCTCTCGCGACCACGCTCTCGGTGACGGGCGGATTCGCGTCCAAGGTCGAGGCGCAGACTCCGCCTCCCCCACCCTCGACGGATCCGTCGACTCCGGTTTCACCGTCCGAGAAGCCACAGGGCACCGACAAGCCACAGAGCACCGAAGGGCAGACCCGGCCGCAGTCCGAGTCGGTCCCGCCGGGCACCGAGCCGCAAGCGCCGCTCCAGCAGTACCTGATCCAGCAGCCCGGCCGGCCGCTCGTCACCCCCGCCACCCCGCCGGGAACTTCGCTGCCGCCCTGGACGCCTCCCGCACCCCCGGCTCCTTCGCAGACGAATCTCCCGGCGCCGCTCTTCGTGCCGGGGGCACCGGGCGGGGCCCCAGCCGCGGGCATTCCGGGGCTGACAATCCCCGGGGCATTTGCGGCCACCACGACCACGTTCCGTGGTGCCACGCTCGAGTTCCACCCGACCCTGCGACTCTCGGAGGAATACACCGACAACTTCTTCCAGACGACGAGCCGGAGCCAGGAGAACTTGCGCTCGATCCTCGGGCCGGGGTTCCGACTGCTCATGAACGGAGCCCGCACGTTCGGGACCGCGGCGTTGATCGTGGATCTGGTGCACGACACCGCGCCGGACAGCGGGGACGAGCTCAAGGTCTTCCCGAGCTTGAACGTCGCGATCCGCTACGCGCTGACGCCGCGGCTGGCCCTCACCTTCACCGAGACCTTCATTCGTAACGACAGCCCGGCGGCGGCCGATCAGTTCGGCATTCGTCGCGGGCGGCAGACGTTCGACACCAACGCCGCCGGAGTGACCGCCGACTGGCTGCTGGGGCAGATCGCCACTCAGGCCTACTACCGGAACGTTCTCTTCTTCAACGAAAGTACGTCCGGAAGCAACACGAGCCAGACGGGCCTCAATCAGACGACCCAGAACGATACGGTCACCAACATTCTCGGCCT
>DASZJM010000044.1:0-1899 GCA_035948165.1 Candidatus Methylomirabilota bacterium | reverse complement strand
CGGCAGCGCGCGGAGGATCCGCTCGCGCTGCGGGGCGGGCAGGAACGCGAGGATCACCTTGCCGCTCGAGGTGGCGTGGAGCGGGCGGCGCTCCCCCACCCCGCCCGCGTAGCGGATGACCTGGTCACTGTCGACCTTGTCGACGAAGACGACCGCGGCGCCATCTCCGCTGAGGGTCCCCAGGAACACGGTCTCCCCGGTGCGCTCCATCAGCGCCCGCAGCGACGGCCGCGCGATCTCGGGCAGCCCGTGCCCGGCCGGCTGCCCCAGGCCCAGCTCGACGGCCCGGCGACCGAGACGATACTCGCCTCCCGACCCCTGCTCGAGGTAACCGCGCGCCGCCAGGGTGCGGAGCAGCGGGAGCAGGCTGCTCTTGGGCGCGACGAGCCGCGCGCTCAGCTCGCGCAGGGCGAGGCCGTCGCGGGCCGAGACCACCAGCTCCAGGATGTCCACCACCCGGCCCGCCGCGCGGTGGGCGCCCGCCGCGCGCGCGTCCGGGAGTGCGGTAGGGCTCACCGGCGCGCCGCCGGCACCTCGAAGCCGAAGAAGCGCGCCGCGTTCAGCCCGAGCACGTTGGCCCGCGCCGGCTCGGAGAGATGGCCCATCGTCCGCTCGATGGCCTCGGCCGAGTGCGGCCAGGTGCCCTCGTGGTGCGGATAGTCGTTGCCCCACATGAACCGGTCGGCGAGGCCCATCGGCTCGGCCAGCGCGAGACCGGCCGGATCCTCCTGGAACGAGGCCCAGCAGTGCTCGCGGTAGTACTCGCTCGGCAGGCGCCCGAGCTTGGGCCGCACCCAGAAGTGGTGCTTGCGGTACGCCTCGTCCATCGCGCCGAGGAACCACGGCACCCAGCCGATGCCGGCCTCGATCGTCGCCACCCGCAGCCGCGGGAAGCGCTCGAACACGCCGGAGGCGCAGAGGTTGGCCATCGGCTCGATGGTGGGCGAGAGCGAGTGCGAGACGTAGTTGATCACCGCGCCGCCGTTGCCGCGCGCCGCCCGCGGGTCGCGCCCGGTCGAGACGTGGAACGTCACCGGGAGGTTGGCGTCCTGGATCACCGTCCAGAGCGGGTCGAACATCGGCAGGTTGTAGTTCGGGTGATCCACATCGTGGCCGCCCCAGATCGGCTTGCACGGCAGGGTGAGCAGGCGGAAGCCGCGCTTGGCCGCGCGCGCCACCTCCGCGATCGAGCCCTCCAGGTCGCCGGTGGCCAGCGCGGCGGCGGGCGCCATGCGGTCGCGGTAGGGACCGAACGTCTCGTGCGCCCAGTCGTTGTAGACGCGGCACTGGGCCATCGCGAAGACCGGATCGGGGGTGGCCCACATCGCGAGCCCCTTGTTGGGGAAGATCACCTCGGCGTCGATGCCGTCGCGGTCCATGTCGCGCAGCCGCTCGCGGGGATCGGCGCCCACCCGCTGGCGCAGGCCGTCCTCGCCCTCGAGCGCGTCGGTGCGCAGCCGGTCGGGCCGGTGGCCCTCCGACACGCGCCACTTCACCCCGTTCTCGTCGGTGATCACCTTCGGTACCCGCGCGCGGTACTTCTCGTCGATGCGGGTGGCCCAGAGGTCGTGGGGCTCGTTGGCGTGACAGTCCGCCGAGACCATGAAGTACTTCCGCGGATCGTCCGGTCGCGCGGTGCGGGGCCAGCCCGCGTGGCCGGGGGTGTCGAGACGCCAGCGGTTGGGCTCGTTGACGACGATGTCGGTCGAAGCCGTCGGGGTCGGGGTCATGGCGCGATCCTCCTCCACTGCACGAGCGTGAACGGGGGCGTGGCGTCGTCGTGGGGCTCGAAGACCGCCTCCACCGGCGCGCCGATCGAGATCTCCTGAGCCGGGTCTCCGAGCAAGTTGCCGATCATGCGAACGGAGCCCGCGTCGGGCAGCTCTACCAGCACCACGA
>DASZJM010000043.1:0-4289 GCA_035948165.1 Candidatus Methylomirabilota bacterium | reverse complement strand
CGCGGCCAGATCGGCGCGCCGCTCCGGCTGGGCCTCGACGTCGAAGCCCTCGAAGGCCACTCCCCATGACGAAAGCAACTCTTTCGTCTTGGCGCAGGAGCTTCAGCCCTGGCGGTAATAAACTCGAGGGGTTACGAGATGCTCGGTCATTGGGCTCGCCCTCCTGGGGTACCCTGTCACGCGATCTCGGTTCACGACCCGGTTCGACTTGCCGCCCGTTGCTGCTCCCGCCCCAGGGCTACTTCCCCGGGCACCAGATGATCGTACCGCGCCAGGGTTCGCCTAGACAGCCCCAACGTTCGCCGGCGCCCGGTACGCTGACGGGCCGGCGCGGTCCGCTGGGTCTCTCGATCAACTGATCCGCGCGCTGCAGGAGTGACTGGGGGATCGTCAGGCCGAGGGCCTTGGCGGTCTTTAGGTTGATGACCAGCTCGAGCAGGTCGAACCTACACCAACGGGCGAGCGCGCGGACTACGAGCGCTCATCTCCTTCCGGCGGATGACGAGGGCGGGCGTTCGCCGCCGCAGGCGTCCCAGATCGCGGGAACCAACCCCGAGGCGATGTCACGCTTGTTGATGAAGGCATCGGCGCCCGTCTCGAATGCCTCGCGCCGGGTGACGTCGTCGGTCACGTTGGTGAGGACGAGCACCTTCGTGTCAGGCCACTCGCGCTTGATCCGCCGGGTTGCTTCGAGCCCGTCGACGCGGGGGAGCATGACGTCCATGAGGACGACATCGGGCCGCTCCTGACGGACGAGCGAGACCGCCATCTCACCGTCGATCGCCTCACCGGCGACCGCCAGGTTGGGGTCTTGCCGCAGGACGAAGGCCACCAACCAGCAGATATCCACCTCGTCATCGACGATGAGAACCTTTGGTGTCATGGCCGCGCCCCCCGTCCTGGGATCAGCACGCGCTATGCCAGGATCAACTGGCTTGAGTTGAAAGCGTTCTGTTGCCTCGCCTGGCACGACTCGGTAGAAACGACCAGGCAGGAAGTTCCCGATCCGCTCCGACGCGAGCGAAGGTGGCCCTGGCCAAGGAGCGCGCCTTGAGATAAGGTCGGCTCGCGAAGCGCTCACGTCCGATCCAACCGTCCGATCCAAGGGACGGCGCCATGTCCCTGGATTCCCGTCCCGTCCGGCGGTATGTCCCGCTCGCAATGGTCCTGTGGCTGGGGGCGGTCGCGTGGGCCTCTCCCGCCCTCGCCCAGTCCGGTCGTGGTCAGTACGACGCGACCGACATCCAGCGAAAGGTCCAGAAGAGCCTCACGCTGCAGAAGCAGGCGCTTCAGAGCCTGGGCGATTCGAACCAGGCCGTCACCCTCGTCCGGAGCGCCTGGACCGAGCTTCGCGCGGCCCAGCACGAGATGATCATGAACGCCTCGGGCGCGAAGTACGTCGATCCGCTGTTCGAGATGAGCAACCGACGGGCCGAGGAGGCGCTTGGGCACCTGCAGGCCGCGGGTGACGCGCTGGCGACGAACCGGTCGGCGGCCGGGGTCCGGGTGAACGACGAGGACGGCGGTCAGGCCGCGGCCGCGAACGCGTACCTGGCCGGGGTGCGCCGGCACATCGAGCAGGCGGTGCGCCTCACCAACTCGCTCGCGTTCTGACCCCAGGGTAGCCCGGTCACTCGACGGGGCCGATCCCCCGACGTCGGAAGATCCGTTTCAACACCGCCGCGTGCCGCTCGCGGTAGAGATTCCGGTCCGCGTCGAGGATGGCCCGGGCGCCGCGCGCGAAGCTAGTGAAGCCGTCGAGCTGGAAGTGGCTCTCGATGATGATGCGGTCCGCCACGCGCCGGCCGGTCGCCTTCCAGATGTCCCACAGGGTGGCGGACCAGATTTGCCCGTTCTCGTGCTCGTCCGCGGTCGCGCGGTGGTCGAAGCTCTCGTAGGTGAGCGTCGAGTCGAGCCGCCGCACGCACGGCGGGCTGCCGTCGCCGCGCGCGCCGTCCCAGGTCATCACCGCGTCGCGATAGTCGCGCGGCTTGCGCGCGGCGAAGAAGCTGCCCGCGAAGTAGTCGCCGAACCCCTCGCCCATCGCGGCCGCCTCGGCCGACTGGCCGAAGTCGGGACAGATGGCGTCCTGGAGCGCGTGCCCGAACTCGTGTAGCACCGTCTCGCCGTCCTCCGCGTCGTCCACGTCGCCGGTGCCGAAGGTGAGCGTGCGCTCGCCCGGGCTGTACCACGAGTTGTCGTCGCGGGTGCCGCGCGCGTCGATCGCGAGGGGGCGCGTGAAGAGCCGGCGGCGGCCCCGATAGCCCAGGCCCTCGAGGTACGCGATGGCCTCGTTGACGTGGTAGTAGGCGGAGACCTCCTCGAAGCCGGCGCGCACGCTCTCGAGGGAGAAGTCGAGGCGCGCGCGGCGCAGGCGCCGCCGCGTCAGCCGCGTGGTGACGCGTCGCCCGTCCAGGACGCGCCCGCGGCCGCGTAACGCGGTGAGCCTCACCGCCGCGTAGGCGGTCGCGGGCGGGCGCCGCACCCGGTCCGAGTCGTCGAGCGGGTCGAAGCTGCGGGCCCGCGCCATCGGGTTCGGCAGGAACACGGTGGCCCGTCCGGTCGCCGCGGCCAGGTTGTCGTAGCGGCTGATGACGTGGCCGGTGACCGCGTGCACGTAGGTGATGACCTCCGCGCGGGGCCGGGTGCGGTGGATGCGCACGCGCCAGGCGGGATGCAGCAGCCGGCGGGCCGGGTACCAGAGTAGCTCCGGCTTGCCGACCACCCACGCGCGTCCGCGGCCGCCGCCGGCGAGCGCGGCCCGCACCGCGCTCGCGCTCCCGATGCGCGCGTCCTCCGCCTCGCGCAGCACGTCCTCCGGCACCGCCCGGCTCTTGACCAGGTACACCCGGCGATCGCGGCCGATGTGCACGGTCACGTAGGCCCGGTGGATGCGGCGGCGGCGCCAGAGCTGCTGGAGGATGACGTGGTCGGCGCCGCGGCCGTGGATGACCCGCCGCACGTCGAGGCGGTCGAGCGCGGAGGTGATGCCGAGCGTCTCGCGGTTGGCCTCGAGGAAGCGCCGCGCGATCGCCGCGGGCGGCCCGTCCCCCCGCTCGCTTTGGAAGCCCCAGAGCTCCTTGGGGGTCTGGTAGTACTTGCCCGGAATGCTCTTGAACGACTTCGCCGCGAGCGGCCTCATGCGGTCCCGCGCGCGCCGGGCGAGCGTCCCGTCAGGAGCGCGCGAGCCCGAAGGCGTCCGCGTAGCGCCGCCAGGCGTCGAGGTGGCTGCCGTACTTGCGGTGGCCCGCGGTGTGCTTGGCCGAGGCGAGCAGCAGGTGGTCGCGGTCCGCCGCGGTGCTGTGGCCGTAGTCGTCGAGCAGGCAGATCCCCAGCTCCTGGTTGTGGGGGTCGTTGCCTGCCTTGGCCGCGCCGACCGCGAGGGTCTGCACCAGCGCGGCGCGGTCCGCGCCGGAGGCCAGGTAGGCCGCGGTCCAGTCCATCGCCTCGAAGGGGCGCAGGCCGTCGAGGGCGTGGTCGAGCCGCTCGAGCAGCTGCACGCCGGTGAGCGCGTCGGAGCCCTTGGGAGGCGTCACCTTCGCCGGGTGGTTGTCCGGGGTGTGCTTCTGGTGATGGGCCGCGCGGTTGACGAACGAGGCGGCCACGAACAGGAGCTTCAGCCGGTGCGGGTGGGCGAAGCGGTCGAAGAACCAGCGCACCGTGTTGCAGTACTCGTAGCTGTGCTGGGGCATCGAGTAGGCGTTGGGATCGCCGGTCTCCATGATGAGCTGGGCGGAGGCGAGCTGAACGGTGTCGATGATCTGGCGCAGCCCGCGCCCGTCCTTGAGGAGCGCCACGATCAGATCGATGTAGCCCGGCTCCTGGCCGCTCAGCAAGGCCTGCTGCAGCGCGAGCGACTCCACCGGGGTGAGCGCGCCGTCGTTCTCGCAGAGCTCGCGGTCGCGGTTGTCGAGGAAGATCTGCACCACCTGGCAGGCCATCTCGTAGGTCGAGTACCAGCGTGGCCCCACCGCGATGTCGGGCACGCCCGCGTAGAGGATGTGGTGGGCCTGGTCCCAGCCCACCGCGCGGGCGATCTCGACGGTGGCGCGCGCCCGGTAGGACTTGTGCCCGGTGGTGTAGGAGCGGTTGTAGAGCACGCGGTCCTGCACGTCGATGAGGCCCGCGAACACGAGCTGGGCCAGCAGCGGGGTGCGCTTGCTCGGATCGGCCGCCGCCTCGTCCCACAGGCCGAGGAAGACCCGGTAGGCGTTGATCACCTCGCCGCGCTGCACGAGGGTGAGCCACGTGTTGAGCTTCTCCGGCCACGTGCCGTCGATCGGCAGCGG
>DASZJM010000042.1:0-2896 GCA_035948165.1 Candidatus Methylomirabilota bacterium | reverse complement strand
CGCTGAATCTCACTCCAGGGAGGAGCCCCATGAAGGGACGGGTCGCGGTGCTGAAGGCGTACGGCGGCGAGTTCGAGCTGCGCGAGTACCCGGTGCCGGATCCGGAGCCCGGCGCGATCCTGGTGAAGCTGACGCGCGCGGGCGTGTGCGGCTCGGACCTGCACATCTGGCGCGGCGAGATGAAGGAGATCTACGGGGCGATGCCGAAGGACCTCACCTTCGGCCACGAGATGGCCGGGCGCGTGGAGCGGCTAGGCGCGGGCGTCACCACCGACTCGATGGGCCGACCGCTGCGCGAGGGCGACCGGGTGACCTTCTGCTACTTCTTCCCGTGCGCCCGCTGCCCGGTCTGCCTGAACGACGAGATGGGGAGCTGCCCGCAGAAGGTGCGCCCGAACCGCGTGGCGGGGAGCGCGCCCTACTTCAACAACGCCTACGGCGACTACTACTACCTGCGGCCGAACCACTTCGTGTTCAAGGTGCCGGACGAGATCCCAGAGGACATGGCGACCCCGGTCAACTGCGCGCTCTCCCAGGTACTCTACGGCCTGCGCAAGGCCGGCTTCCGCGCCGGCCACTCGCTGGTGGTGCAGGGCGCGGGCGGCCTCGGGATCAACGCGGTGGCGGTGGCGCGCGACATGGGGGCCGAGACCGTCATCGTGGTCGACCGGCTCGCCCCGCGGCTCGCGCTCGCGAAGGCGTTCGGGGCCGACCACACCATCAACGCCTCCGAGATCACCTCCGCCGACAAGCGGGTGGAGGCGGTGAAGGCGCTCACCGACGGCTTCGGGGCCGACGTGGTCGCCGATTTCGTGGGCTACGCCGACGTCATTCCCGAGGGGCTGCGGATGCTGCGGGGCGGCGGGTGCTATCTGGAGGTGGGGAGCATCTCGCCGGGGAACATCTTCTCGTTCGACGCGACCGCGCTGGTGCGCGGCAACACCCGGCTCGTGGCCACCTCCAACTACTCGCCGTGGGCGCTCGAGCAGTCGCTCTCGTTCATGAAGCGCAACGTGAAGCGCTTCCCCTTCGACCGGGTGATCTCCCACGTGTTCCCGCTCGAGCGCATCTCGGAGGCCTTCGCCCAGGCCGACTGGGCGCAGCGCGGCGGCGACCCCGCCGGCGTCTCCCGCGCCGCCATCTCGATGTAGGGGTCAGGTCTTACATTCCGACATTTTTCCGGTCAGCGACGAGTCGCCGCGCGCCACGAAAATGTCGGACCGTAAGACCTGACCCCATCAAACGCGGTAGCGGCGGATCATCGCCTCGTCGAGGACGAGGTCGAAGCCGGGGCCATCGGGAACCGGGAAGAGGCCGTCCTTGACCGCGGGGCGGTTGGCCCAGAGGGCCTGCCAGGCCGGGTCGCGCTCCGGATCGGCGAAGCACTCGACGTAGGTGCCGTGCGGCACCGCGGCCAGGAGCTGGCCCGCGATCTGCGGCTCCTCGTGGTGCGCCATCTTCACGCCCGCGGTCTCGCACAGGGCCGCGGCGCGCCGCCACTCGGTGACGCCGCCGCCCTCGGAGGCGTCGAAGTTCACCACGTCCACCGCCTCCGCGTCGAGCAGGCGGCGAATCGCGTGGTGGGTGATCTCGGACTGGCCCGCGGTGATCGGAATGCTGGTGGCGCGCCGCACCTCCGCCATCATGCGCGCGTCGTCGTACCAGTGGCACGGCTCCTCGAACCAGCGGATGTCGCGCGGCTCCACCAACCGGGCGAAGCGCACCGCGTCCTCCACCGACCAGCCGCGGTTGGCGTCGACCGCGAGCACGAAGTCGGGGCCCGCCGCGGCCCGGGCGGCCTGGACGCGCTCCGCGTCAGCCTCGGGCGTGAGCCCGCCTACCTTGAACTTGCATCCTGCCATCCCTGCCAGGCGGTAGCTCTCCATCTCGCGGCCGATGTCGGCCAGCGTCTTACCCTCGCGGTAGTAGCCGCCGATAGAGATGATGGGTAGTCGCCGGCCCGCCGCGCCGCCCAGCAGGGCGCACACGGAGTGGCCGCGCGCCTTGCCGAGCAGGTCCCACAGCGCGCAGTCCACGCAAGCGATGGCCTCCATCAGGAGCTTCCGGTCGCGGCTGCTGTGGGAGACCGCGAAGAGGCGGGGCCAGAGCTGCTCGACCCCGGCCGCGTCCTGGCCCCGCAGCAGCGGAGCCAGCTCCTCGCGGATCAGGCGCGCGATCTCGGGCCCGTGCTCCCGGTTGTCCCCGTTGTAGACCTCGCCGGTGAGCCCGTCGTCGGAGCGCAGCCGGGTGACCACGGTGGAGCGCTTCAGCACCGCGTAGGTGCTGCCGCCGAAGTTCCGGCGCAGGGGGATGTCGATCGCGATGGCGTCCACGCCCTGCAGGCGCATCTCCCGGCGCTCCACCCGTCGGCCCTCAGGCCCCGCGCTTCTTGCTGAGCTCGACGCCGCTGCCGATCGGAACCATGAGCGACTCGAGGTCGCCCTTCGCGCGCACCGCCCGCCGGTACGCCTCCTGCTCCTTCGGATTGGGCGGGAAGATCATGTTGTCCGCGGCCACGAACGCGTTGGGGGAAAGCTTGGGGTGGAAGAGATCGAGGCAGGGAACGTAGAGGTCTTTCCACAGGTCGACCAGCACGAAGTCGAACGGGCCGGGCAGGCGGCGCAAGGTCTCGAGCGCGTCGCCCACGTAGAACTCGACGTACGCGTCGAGCCCCGCGCGCCGGAGCTGGCCGCGCGCGTGCTCCACCTTCGCCGCCGACAGCTCGAAGCTGTGCACCCGGCCCCCGGTGACGCGCGCGGCGTCGGCCAGCCACAGGGTGGAGTAGCCGTAGGAGGCGCCCAGCTCGACGAGCACCCGGGCACGGGCCGCGGTGATGACCAAATGGAGGAGCTTGCCGGTGTCGGGACCGATCGGGATCAGGAACTCGTCGATGCGC